>DAOVVL010000140.1 GCA_030637205.1 Thalassospiraceae bacterium
GCTTCATCCATTGCCTTTTCGTGGGCGAGAAAAAGTTTGCGCGCAATATCGAAATCGCCATCGCCGGCAGCCGGTCGAATTTCAATGGATGGGTCCATGGGTTGCGTCCTTTAGCCTTAACTTTCAAAACGAATGTTGATGCGGCGGTTTTGTTTGCCTTTGTTTTCGATCTTGCCAATTGTGATCGCACCGATCTCGGCGGTGGACCCGACGTGGGTACCGCCGCACGGTTGCAAATCAACGCCTTCAACGTCAATCACCCGCACCGTGCCCAGCCCCCGCGGCGGCGCCACGGAAAGCGAACGCACCAGTTCGGGGTTGGCTTCCAGTTCGTCATCTGTAATCGATGAAATCAAAACCGGGTGGTCTGCATTGATCAAGGCGTTCAAAGCTTCGCCCAGGGCCTGTTTGTCGGGGCTTTCGGGGATGTTGAAATCGATACGGCTTTTTTCCGCGCCCACCTGTGCGCCGGTGATGGAACCATCAACCAGTGCGCATAACAAATGCAAAGCCGTGTGCATGCGCATGTGTTTAAAACGCCGTTCCCAATCGATTTCGGCGCTGACGCCATCGCCCACGGCGGGCAGACTAACGCCTTCAGCCAACACATGTTCGATGGTTGCGCCCGCGCCTTTTCGCGCTTCCACCACCGCAAGTTCGGTTCCGTCAGCCAGTCTCAAAGTTCCATGATCGCCGGGCTGGCCGCCGCCGGTTGGATAAAAGACCGTGCGGTCCAGCACCACTGCGCCATTGTTAACAGACACCACCCTGGCCTCGCAGGATTTCAGGTAACTATCAGTGCGAAAAAGTTCTTCAGTCATTTTGACAAGACTCCGATGAAGGCTAGCCGTCAGATGCATCCAGAACGCGGCGAAGCTTGGCGCGGTCCAGGTTGCCGCCAGAAAGGATCAGGCCCACACGTTTGCCTTTCATCGCTTCCTTTTCCTGGATCAACGCCGCCAGCGATACCGCGCCGGCGCCTTCTGCCAGATTATGGGTATCAGATAAATAGTGCCCCATGGCAGCCAGAATTTCATCTTCCGAAACCCGCACAATACGCGCCGCGCCTTTGCAGATGGTGGCTACCGCCGTGGCATCGGGGGCGCGACACGCCACGCCATCGGCCAGGGTATCGGCGGTGTTGGTGGCAACAACTTCGCCTTTTTCAAACGACAGCGCATAGGCCGGCGCATTTTCAGCCACCACGCCGATGATCTCGGTTTTGAGGCCCATCGCGTCGCGCGCGCAAATCAGGCCGGAAATTCCAGACCCCATGCCGATGGCAACATAAACCGCATCCAGGTTCTTGATTTCTTCAAACAGTTCGATGGCGTAGGTACCAACGCCGCGCACCAAAGGGGTTTCGTACGGCCCAATCATTTTTAAGGCCCGTTCCCTGGCAAGATTGATGGTGAATTCCAATGCTTCCTGAAAATCTTCGCCGTGTTCGATCAGTTCTGCGCCCTGCGCTTTGATCGCCGCATTGATTTCAGGATTGTTGCCAAACGGCACCACGATCACCGCCTTCAGCCCAAGCATTCGCGCGGCATAAGAAATCGATTGGCCGTGATTGCCGCGCGTTGCCGAAATGACACCGTTTAAATCCGGGTCCAGCGCCTTTAAGCCCGACAACATGACCAAGCCCCCGCGAACCTTGAACGCACCCAGCGGGGTCATGTTTTCGTGTTTGACCCAGACTTCACAGCCGGTGCGCTGATCCAAAAGCGGCCAGTTATGGGTCGGGGTCGGGCGCATGTGGCGATAAACAATTTCGCGCGCCGCATCAAATTCGCCCAACTGGACGGTCAACGGCTGGGCTTCAGTGACTTGGTTCATCGCGGTTCTTTCATCAAAAAACAAACGCCGGGACCACATACTATGGCCCCGGCGTGGGATGCGAACAAGTGGGCCTGCATAGGCTCAGGCTTGCCAGAAAGGTTTTTCAAGCTCGACGCTCAAGTCAGCGCGATTAAGCCCGATATCGGCCAGCGTGCGGTCGCTCATATCCGCCAGACGCTGGCGTTCTACGGCACGACGCTGCCAGGTCGTCAGGACCTTCAAGACGTTGCGGCTCACCAGTTTTATCAAGGTTCCACCGTCCCGTGCCCAGCCTCTCCATGTGAGGGGCGTGGCCGGGAACAATGCAGCTTGTGACATTGTATCAGTACAATATGTTCTAGCCATGGGTTTTCTCCTGTTAAAATCGATACAATAAACCTAATACTTGACAGACAATGGCGTCAATGTAATTATTGATACCATGACAATTTGGACCCCTGATCTAGACCTGCACGGCGGCCCCAAGTACCGGGCGATTGCCGATGCGATCCTTTCCGACATCCGCAGCGGCGGCCTCCAACCCGGTGAACGCCTGCCCACCCACCGCGATCTGGCGTACCGGCTGGGCGTGACGGTTGGCACCGTGACCCGTGCGTATTCCGAGGCCGAACGCCGTGGACTGGTTAAAGGCGAGGTTGGGCGTGGCACCTATATCCGCGATCCCAACAAGCGCACAGCCAGCGAACATCCTGAACTCAACTTCAATCTTTCGGTTCAAAACCAGTGGGATTCGCTGCAAGACAATACGATTGATTTCAGCCTTAACCTGCCGGCCAGCGGCTTGGCGGAATCCCACCTGCGCAAAACGCTGGATGCAATTTCACGTTCCAACCAGTTGTCGGCATTGCTGAGCTATGCCCCCGATCCCGGCCTGCCCAGCCACCGCGCCGCCGGTGCGGCGTGGATTACGGCCACCACGGGTATGGATGTGGATGCGGACAATGTGGTGGTTACCAACGGCGCCCAACATGCAATGGCGGCAGCCCTGATGGCCGTCATGTTGCCCGGTGATACGTTGTTGAGCGAATGTTTGACCTATCCCGGCCTGAAAACACTGGCGGGCGATCTGGGGCTGAACATGATCGGCGTCGAAATGGACGAAGAAGGCTTGAGGCCTGATGCCTTTGAAGCGGCCGCCAAACAACACGCGGCCAAAGCGATCTACACCATGCCGACATTACAAAACCCGACCGCGCGCACCCAGTCGACTGAGCGGCGCAAAGCAATTGCTGAAATTGCGCGGCGCTATAACGTCATCATCATCGAAGACGACGTGATGGGCGCACTTCCCCTTGAGCGTCCCCTACCCTTGAGCACCTTTGCCCCGGAAATCAGTTATTACCTGACGTCACTTTCCAAATGCGTGGCGCCGGGCTTGCGGCTCGGCTATCTGGTGCCGCCCGAAGGGATGCATGCAACCGTTGGGGCCATGGTTCGCGACACCTGTCGCATGGCGACACCGTTGATGGCGGAAATTGGAACCCAGTGGATCGAAAAAGGCATCGCCGAAGAAGTTACAAAAGCACAGCGCAACGAAATTGCGGCACGCCAACGCGTTGTTGCTGACATTCTAAAAGGCATGGAGTTCGAGCTGGTTGAGGGCGCATTTCATTTCCTGCTGTTTGTGCCGGAACCGTGGCGCGACGAAGACCTGACGTTGGCGGTCAAGGAAAAGGGCGTGCTGGTATTGCCGATGGCGGCATTTGCCGTGGGCCGTGAAGCCCCCAAACATGCGCTGAGGATTTGTCTGGGCGCGGCGCGCGATGTATCTGAAGTTGAAAAAGGAATGACCATCCTTTCACAAATCATGCGCGCAGGGTCAGTTGCCACCAACACCGTCGGCATCTCGGTCGTTTAAACTTATGTCTAATGAATTACCGGCCCTTGAACGGGGCAACTGTGTGGCCGTGGTTCAACGGCCCGTGGCCCTTGCCCAATCGAGGCGCGGTGCGGATGGCCTCAAACACATAGGCGCGTGCGCGCGCTACTGCGTCTTTCAATTCCATCCCCTGGGCAAGCCCCGTGGCAATGGCCGATGCGGTGGTGCAGCCGGTGCCGTGGGTGTGGCGCGTATCAATGCGCGCCCCTTCAAATACGCACGGTTCCCCATCGCGCTCAACCAACACATCTGACAGTGTATCGCCCGCCAGATGCCCGCCCTTCACCAGCACCGCCTTTGGCCCCAGCGCACAAATTGCCGTGGCGGCTTGTTGCATGTGTTCAACAGTTGAAATGGAGATACCGGTAAGCGCCTCGGCTTCGGGAATGTTGGGCGTCAGCACATCTGCAAGGGGAAGCAGCCGCGATTTCAAGGCATCCAGCGCCTCGCTTTGCAGCAGCGCATGGCCGCCCTTGGCGACCATCACCGGGTCCACGACTAATTTAGCATCGGGGGCAAACTCGGCAATGGTTTCGACCACCGCCTCGATCACTTCAGCGCGGTGCAACATGCCGGTCTTGATGCAGTCGGCACCGATGTCTGACAGCACGACCGAGATTTGCTGGCGCACGAAATCCGGATCGACTTCAAAGATGGCGTGTACGCCTTCGGTGTTTTGCGCGGTCAACGCGGTGATCGCGGTGGCACCATAACCGCCCAACGCGGTGACGGTTTTAAGATCGGCCTGAATACCGGCGCCGCCGCCGCTATCGGAACCGGCAATGATGAGAACCCGTCCCAACACGTTTAGGCCTCCTGAAATTAATTTATTAATTCAGCACGCGCGTTCGATGGTTTGCGAAAGATCGTTAACCACCTGTTTGACCAGCCCGGCATCGCTGCCTTCGGCCATGACGCGGATCAGCGGCTCGGTTCCCGATTTTCTGATCAGCAAGCGACCGCTGCCTTCAAGTTGCTTTTCAGCAGCCTTAATGGCGTCTTGAACGCCGTCTTGATCCAGCGGCGAAGCGCCGTCAAAGCGCACGTTTTGCAGAAGTTGCGGCAGAGGGTCGAACAGCCGGCACACTTCACTGGCAGTCCGGCCATCTTCCGAGAGGACCGCCAACACCTGCAACGCTGCGATCAAGCCGTCGCCGGTGGTCGAAATATCACCCAGCACGATATGGCCCGACTGCTCGCCGCCAATGTTGCAGTCCATCTTGCGCATGGCTTCGACCACGTAACGATCACCGACTGCGGTGCGGTGCATAAAGATGTCGATACTTTTCAGGTAATTCTCTAACCCCAGATTGGACATCACGGTTGAGATCAAGGTGTTGTTTTTCAGTGTGCCTTTGTCTTTCATCGACTTGGCAACCAAGGCCATCAGTTGATCGCCATCGACCAGCTCGCCTTTTTCATCACACACAATCACGCGGTCCGCGTCACCATCCAGCGCAATTCCCAAATGGGAACCGGTGGCGACGACCTCGGCGCACATGCGCTCGGGCTGCGTGGAACCGCAATCCTTGTTGATGTTAAAACCATCGGGGTCAACGCCAATGGCAATGACTTCCGCGCCCAGTTCCCACAACACTTCGGGTGCAACTTTATAGGCAGCCCCGTGCGCGCAATCGACAACCACCTTTAGACCATCAAGCGTGTTGCCCTTGGGGAACGACTGTTTGACAAATTCGGTGTAGCGCCCCTGTGCATCATCGAGACGATAGGTGCGCCCCAGATCAGGAGACTTGGCAAGGTCGGCTGCCATATTGCTGAAACTGCGCGCCTCGATTTCGGCCTCGACCTCGTCGGAAAGTTTAAAGCCATCGGGGCCAAAGATTTTAATGCCGTTGTCTTCGTACGAGTTATGCGACGCCGAGATCATCACGCCCAAATCGGCACGCAACGAACGCGTCAGCATGGCAATGGCGGGGGTCGGCATGGGGCCCACCAAAATGACATCCAGCCCACACGAAACAAACCCGGCCGTTAGCGCCGGTTCGATCATGTAACCCGACAGGCGCGTATCCTTGCCGATCACGACGCGGTGGCGATGTTCGCCGCGGGTAAAGTGAAGGGCAGCCGCCTGGCCCACCAGCATTGCCGTCATGGCGGTCATGGGGTGCTGGTTGGCGGTGCCGCGAATACCGTCGGTGCCAAATAGTTTGGTGCTCATGGTTCAATTTTACCTGTTGGCTAACCTGTTGGAAAAATTCTCAGACCCCAGTTTTAAACGATAAACGCTTAAGCGCGCGTAAAATTTTGTTTCGGTTTTTTTCACTTCGGCAGGCTAGCCGCCTTTTTTGATGGCCTCCCACACCGCCAGCGCCTGTGCGGTCTCA
>DAOVVL010000106.1 GCA_030637205.1 Thalassospiraceae bacterium
CTCGATCTTGTTCATGCGTTCCAGCGAGACGATGATCTCACCTGCCGCCACCGCGCCGCCCACCAGGCCGGTATTGCCGCCCATGGGCACCACGCCAAGCCCGGCGGCGTGGGCAATTTTCAGGACTTGTGAGACTTCTTCAGTGCTGGCCGGTTTAACCAGCAGCGCCGTGGTGCTTTGGTAACGCCCACGTTCATCCACCAGATAGGGCGCTAAAATATCGGCATCGATGCTCCACCCCTTTGGGCCTAGGGCTTGTTTGATGGCTTCAATGGCGTGGGCGTGATCGAGCGTCATGGCCGGTCCTTTGGTGGCGTTTCATCGCGCGGGGCTGCGGCGCGCTCAAGCCGGTCATTGATCGCCAGCCCCAGACCTTCAGCAGGGATTTTCATCACCGCAATACCGCGAATACCGGGCTGGTCCAGCGCATAGAGCATCGCAAATAGATTGGCCGCGGCTTCTTTCAGGTCGCCTTTGATCGACAGGTTGAGCGCCGCGCGCTTGGGCGCATCGGGGCCAAAGGTCAGATACGCTTCGCCTTTGAGACGTTCTTCGGGCGTCACGTTGATGCGCAACGGGATCGACGGGGCGTAATGGCTTTTGAGCATGCCGGGTGCCTTGATCCCATCATCGGTGGGATCTGCAAGCGGCCCGATCACGGCCTCGATGGCTTCGCGCGCGATCGCACCCGGTCGCAACAGCACCGCATCATCTGTGGAAAGATCAACGATGGTGCTTTCAATACCCATCGTGCACGACCCGCCATCTAAAAGGATGTCCAATCCGTCACCGTCGCGAAAATGGGTTGCGACATGGAGCGCCGCTGTGGGGCTGATGGTGCCGGACTTGTTGGCGCTGGGGGCGGCCAGCGGCACACCGGCCTCAAACAACAGGCGACTGGCGACCGGATGGTCGGGGACGCGCACCGCCACCGTGTCCAGCCCGGCTGAAACCAGCAATGATAAGGGGCTGTCTGCGCGGCGTTTCAAGACCATCGTCAGCGGGCCGGGCCAGAACTGCGTGGCCAGTTGTTGGGCGCGGGCATCAAATTCAGCGATCAAGGCTGCCTGGCCGGCGTCCAGCGTATGCACGATCAACGGATTGAACGTGGGCCGGCCCTTGGTTTCGAAAATGGCGGCGACGGCCGCATCGTTGGTGGCATCGCCACCCAGCCCGTAAACGGTTTCGGTGGGAAACGCCACCAGCCCGCCCGCTTTGATGACGCGCGCGCTCTCGATGATGGTTTCAACAGAAACGTCGAGAAAGCGAAGTTCGTTTTTGGGCGTTTGATCGGATGGCACGGGGTTGGCCTTTTTATTGAATTGAGAGCTGATGCGTTTTTAAGCCCAATGGGCGGGGCAGTCCATCCTGAACCGCAGGAAAACGAAAAGGGAAACGAAGCCCAGACACGAAAAAGGACCGCTACACGAGGTAGCGGCCCTTGTATCTTCTCGTTCTGCTCTAGGTCTCGGTCACCCGCGGTGATGGCCCGACCAGCAGTCACCGTACAGGAGTACGGCAGCTTTTTCGCGGCATCGGATTTCTCCTTTAGCCGGCTTAAGTATAGTGTCAGATATAGGGTAAAAAATCAAGGTTTTCCGCCAGATATTCGCCAGATATTCGTGGGAAGATAACCCGCAAACCCACCCGTTTTCGGACAACTTACCTATTGCTGGCCCAAAGCTTTAAGCGGGTTTTCCACGGGCCACAAAGTGTGGGTTTTCAAAGCCGGGTTTGCCGTATGAAAGCTCCTTGCCATCCATATCCTTCACGCTTCCGCCTGCGGCTTTCAAGACCGCGTGGGCGGCGGCGGTATCCCATTCCATGGTGCGTCCCAGCCGCGGGTAGATATCGGCGCGCCCGGATGCAAGCAGACAAAACTTCAACGAACTTCCTGCGCTGATTTCCTCAGATACGTTGAAGTCTTTCAGAAATTCGTCCACGTCGGCGCTGCGGTGCGAACGGCTGACCAGTGCGGTGATGCCCATTTGTGGCATCGGGCGACATTCGATGGGTTTGGGGCCCTGGCCGTTCAGGTCGGCAGATGCGCCGTGGGGGCTGCCCATATAGACCTGGCCCAGCGCCGGAACATGCACCACGCCCAAAACCGGGCGACCGTTATCGATCAGCGCGATGTTGACGGTAAACTCGCCGTTCTTGGAGATGAATTCCTTGGTCCCGTCCAGCGGATCGACCAGCCAGAAGGTCTGGCCCACTTCGGTGGGGGCAAGGCCTTCAGAAAAGGCTTCTTCGCCAACAATGGGAAAGGGGGTTTTGATTTCGTTTTTCAGGGCATCGACGATAATTTCTTCGGCCTTGCGATCCGCTTCGGTTACGGGCGATGCATCGTCCTTGGCCTCGACGGCAAAATCAGAATTATAGATTTCCATGATGGCATCACCGGCGCGAATGGCCACCGTGTGCAGTTGATCGAGAAGCGAAATGGGAATGTTGACGGTCATTCAGGGTTCCTGCGTTGAAGGGGAATTAAGTGGTGACTGTATGGGAAAGCTTGCTTGCAACCAAGCCCGGTTTAAGCCCCGGTTTCACAGCGGCGCGATATCTTTCCACGCGGCCTTGGTTTCGGCCGCAATAAAACGCCGGGCCTGAAAGCTCGGCGACCAGTGATCGGGGTCCATGCCGGCCTTGGCCTTAAGGTGGGCAAGAAAGTCCACGGGCTTTGGCAGTTGTTCCCATACCGCAGGCAGGAACAAGGCGCGCCGTCCTGCGTCTTCGATAATCAGGCCATCGGTTCCGGGCTTTAACTGGCTTAACAAGTCTGCCTCATCGCTTACCTGCATCTGGGTGGCGGGGCTGAGCAGCGAAATCGAAAGGCGCAAGCCGTCACCGGTTTCGTCTGCGCGCAATGGCTCAAAGCGCGGATCGGAAAAGGCGGCGCGAAATGCGTTTTGGCACACGTCCTGTGCCAATGGTTGATGGGCTTCAATGGTGCCGATACAGCCGCGCAATTTATTTTCTGTTTGGTCGCCAGTCTTTAAAGTAACGAAGGTCGCGCCGGGTGCGCTCAATTCGGGGGCAAGGGTGTTGAGGTCGGCATCCAGCGGCTGGGCGCTTTGCAATCCCGCCTCGATGGACGCGCGCGCCAGTGATAACAATTCACGGCCATGCGCATCCAGCAACGTGTGGGTGGCTTTTGAAAATTCAGCGTAGCTATCGTTCATCATTTTGCTTTGACCGGGGGTGATAAGGACCATGCGCCGTAACCGACCACCTGGTCGCGCGGTCCTGCGGTGTCGCCCGAATTTCTGAGATCCAGCGTTTGAACTTCCAGCCCCAGCTTTTGTGCCACGACCAGCAAGCCTTTGACCGCAATGCGCCCGCATGCCTGAACGTCGCTGATGGCATCGGGGTTTAAGGTTTCGATGGCTTTGGACGTATCTGCGTCAAGCGACTTGGCGCTGTCGTAATCCAGATAGTGTGAAAGATCGGAACTGATCACGATCAGGGTTTCGTCTTTGCCCCACACAAGTTCCAGAATTTCTGCAACCTCAATGGCACTGGCGTCACCTATGGCGATGGGCAGTAATTCAAATTCACCCAGCACGCGTTGCAAAAACGGCAACTGCACTTCCAGCGAATGCTCAAGGCTGTGCGCTTCGTCTGAGGCGCAAACATTCGCTAGCTGCAACAGTGCATCATCAAAGCTGTGGTCAAGGGTGATATTTCCCAGCGGCGTGGCGAAGGCGTCCATGGATGAAAGTGCCGCGCCCTGAACCGCGACGCGGTGGCACGGTCCTAATAACACGACCCGGCTGATGCGATCTTTCAGGTGCGCCAGACGCGCGTAAACGCTGGCCGCGACCGGGCCGGAATAGATATAGCCCGCGTGGGGCACGATGATGGCCTTAGGTGTGGCTGTGGGCGTCTGGGTGCTGTTTTCAGGTGATGGCACTTCCAGCATGGCATCAAGCATCGCTGAAAGGGTTGCCGGGTCATCTGGGTAAAATGCCCCAGCGACCGCTGGAGGGCGTATAATAGTCATGCGTTAAGGGTAGCTGGTTTGTCGGCCACGGCCAAGCTCGCTGGGCTAAAACAGCTGAAATCAAGGTGTTTGTTATGATGCGGCTAACTGAAACCGAAATTATTGAACAAGCCTTTGTGGGCCGTTATTGGCACGTGTTGGATGACGGGCGTGTGCAGTGCGACTTGTGCCCGCGCGTTTGCAAACTTCACGACGGCCAGCGGGGACTGTGTTTTGTGCGCGCCGCGCACGGCGGTGAAATTGTGCTGACGACTTATGGGCGATCCTCGGGGTTTTGCATCGACCCGATTGAGAAAAAACCGCTCAATCATTTTTTGCCGGGCACCCCGGTGTTCAGTTTCGGCACCGCGGGCTGTAACCTGACGTGTAAGTTTTGCCAGAACTGGGACATTTCAAAAGCGCGCGAATTTGATGTGCTGGCCGATGCCGCAACGCCTGATGCCATTGCAAAGGCGGCGTTCGAGCTGGGCTGCAAATCGGTTGCCTATACCTACAACGATCCGGTGATCTTCCTTGAATACGCGGTTGATGTGGCCAAGGCATGTCGCGAACGCGGCATTAAATCGGTGGCGGTAACGGCGGGATATATTTCGCCCGAACCGCGCGCCGAATTTTTTGATTATATGGACGCCGCCAACGTGGACCTGAAAGGTTTCAGCGAAGACTTTTATATGAACCTTTGCAGCGGTCATCTGGCGGATGTGTTGGATACCCTTAAATACATTAAAAATGAAACCGACGTGTGGCTGGAAACCACCACGTTGTTGATCCCCGGCCAGAATGACAGCGACGATGAACTGAACGCCATGACCGGGTGGGTGGTCGAAAACCTTGGTCCCGACGTGCCGATGCATTTTTCGGCGTTTCACCCCGACTGGAAGATGCTCGACATCCCGTCAACGCCCATTGAAACGCTGAGCCGTGCGCGCACCATTGCGATGGATAACGGGGTGCGTTATGCCTATACCGGAAACGTTCACGACTTTGCAGGCGAAAGCACCTATTGTCACGGCTGTGGTGAAACCTTAATCGGGCGCGACTGGTACGAGCTTTCAACCTGGAATTTAACCGATGACGGCCATTGCAAAAAATGCGGCGAACAGTGTGCCGGCGTTTTCGATGGACCTGCCGGAACGTGGGGCTCGAAGCGTCAACCGGTTCACCTCGCCAGTGCTTAAGAAATTTCAGGACACCAGCAACAAAGCATGATCAATAAAAAATTTCTCCTCATTGGCATCAAGGCCGCCATCTCCATCGCGCTTGTGGCGGTCGTGTTGCAAGGGGTTGGGTTGGACCTGGCGTGGGAACGCCTGATTGCAGCCGAGCCGGGGTGGTTGCTAGCGGCGGCGGTCGTGATTTTCACACAAATTTGCATCTGTTCGTTACGCTGGAAAGCCGTTTTAAAGGGCTTTGGCGCGCCGCTGAAACTGGGGCTTATCTTTCGTTTGTTTTACACCGGTGCTTTTTTCAATCAGGCCCTGCCGTCAAGCATGGGCGGCGATGCGGTGCGGGCGTACCGGGCACATCGCGCAGGCTTGTCGCTGGGCACCGCGGTGGGCAGTGTATTGCTCGACCGGGTGGCGACGTTACTGGCGCTTATATTGCTGGTCGCAGCCGCAGTTCCTTTTGTTGCGAGCTCACTTGAGGGAAATGTTGCGTTGCTTGAGTGGGTGGTGCTGGGCCTGTTGGTGGCGGCTTTGTTGGGCACCGGGTTGTTGATGGTGTTGGATCGCATCCCGTCGCGTTTTATGGAAATTCGTGGTGTGCGCCACTTGTCAGCCTTTGCCGGTGATGTGCGGCGCACGTTTTTGATCCCGGCCCTGGCAGCACCCTTATTGGCGTGGTCGTTTGCCGGCCACTTGGCCCTTTCGCTGGTGATCTGGCTGTTGGCCGCATCCATCGGGGCCGAGGTGCGCCTGATAGATTGCATTGCATTGTTTCCGCTGGTGTTGTTGATCCAGACCCTGCCGATTTCCATTGCTGGCTGGGGGGTGCGCGAAGGGGCGATGGTGTCGGTGTTTGCGCTGGCCGGCGTTGAGGCGGACGCGGCGCTGGCCATCTCGATCCTGTTTGGCATCCTGATGGCATTGATGAGCCTGCCCGGCGGCTGGTTCTGGATTTCGGGCGGGGGGCGCAAAGGCGATGAGGCGGCGGAAAAAGGTGTCCCTGAAAGCCCTTAAATATTTGCGGGTAAATGAGTGTGATACTGCAAGCGGTTTGCGCTTTGATTTTTACGGCGCTTCGCTAAAGTAGGGGCAGATTTGCTCCACATTTTTTGTCTCACAAAACCTAAAAACCTGAAAGGCCCTTTCCATGAAGATCAGTTTCGCCAATCCGTCCAAGCCCAAAACCGGTGCCGTTGTTGTCGGCGTTCTCGATGGGCGCAAGCTTACCGCCAGCGCCAAGGCATTGGACAAGGCGACCAAGGGCGCCATTACCAAGGCGATCAAGGCATCGAGCTTCAAAGGGGCCAAAAACCACACGTTGAGCATCATGACGCCGCCGGGCACGCGCCTGGAGCGGGTGTTGTGTGTGGGCCTGGGTAAGCCTAAAGATCTGGGCGAACGCGATCTGGAAACGCTGGGCGGGCGGATTTACAGCCACCTTCGCGCCCAGTCGGCCTCCGCCACGGTGCAGCTGGATGCTATTGACGGCTGCAAGCTATCGGCCGATGCGCAAGCCGTGCATGTGGGTCTTGGCGCGCGGCTCGGCTCGTATCGCTTTGATAAATATAAAACCAAGAAAAAAGGCCACGACAAAGCGACGCTTAAAGCCCTGAACATCCAGTGCGCCGGATCAGCCAAAGCCAAGCGCGCATTTTCAAGCGCCAACAAAGTGGCTGACGGGGTGTTTATGACCCGCGATCTGGTCAGCGAG
>DAOVVL010000244.1 GCA_030637205.1 Thalassospiraceae bacterium
AAATACCACCAATGCACGACCCCGCATAGGCGCACATGGGCAGGCCAAAAAAAAGCGGCTAAAACTCAATCCCTTCCTGCGCTTTTACGCCGCTGCGAAACGGGTGCTTGATCTGCGTCATCTCGGTGACCAGATCGGCAACGTCGATCAGTTCATCCGGTGCGTTGCGTCCGGTCAGCACCACGTGCAAGTCGGTGCGCTTGTCTTTCATGGCTTGGGCCACGTTGGCCACATCCAACTGGCCGTAACGCAGCGCAATATTGATCTCGTCCATAATCACCAGATCAAACTCAGGATCGGCCATCATTTTTTGCGCCGCCGCCCAGGCATGTTCAGCCGCTTCAGTGTCTTTTTCCAGATCCTGGCTTTCCCACGAAAAACCCCGGCCCAGTGCCTGAATGGTGCAAAGGTCGCCAAAGCGGTCTTCCAGCATGCCCCGTTCGCCGGTTTCCCACGCGCCCTTGACAAACTGCACGATGCCGACCCGTTGGCCGTGGCCCATGGCCCTGAGCGCCAGCCCCCAGGCTGCGGTGGATTTACCCTTGCCCTTGCCGGTATGCACAATCACCAGACCGCGGATTTCGGTCTTGCCCGCCATGATCTTGTCGCGGGCGGCCTTTTTCTTGGCCATTTTTTCGCGGTGGCGCGTGCCGGTTTCCGTCTCAACCATTTAAATCCCCTGATTTATTAAGCAGTTATACCAATGAGCACGCGACTACGTGCGTTGGCTCCTATATCTTGGCATCATATAAGTTGATCAACCCAATTTTGCACCAATAATAAATTTTAGGCCCAATAATTTGGTGCATTAAGCAGGCAAGGTAAATGAACACACAGCCCATTCGTATCCTGATGGTCGGTGGCGGCAGGGACAGCCAAAAGCTGCTGCAACAAACGATCTTCGGCAAAGATCAGACCGGCGAAATTATCCATACCACCAGCCCCGACGATGCGCTGGAAGCACTGGTAGTGGAAAAGTTTACCGTGTGCCTGATCCGTGCCACCGAAATTGAGCCCGAATTGGCGGAAACCGTGTGCCGTGACGCCCGCGAGGCCGGAATACGAACCCCGATCGTGGTCGCCATGGACATGGCTTCCGAAGATCTGGAACAACGTTTTATTGACGCAGGCGCAATGGCGGCCATTCCGTGGGACGGCAGTGAAACCATGTTGCTGAGAAACGTGGTGCGCCTGGCCGTCAGCCTGAGCAAGACCGAAGAGACCCTTCGCAAAAGCAACAACCAGCTGGTTCAGGATATGGTAACGATGCAAGACGAACGTGAACGCGCCATCTCCCTTTCCCAAGAGCACATCGCAATGGCCGAGGAGCTGGAGCTAACGCGTCAGGAACTGCAAAGCCTGAACGACCAGAAATCAAAATTCTTTTCCATCATCGCGCATGATCTTCGCAGCCCGTTTAACGCGCTGCTTGGATATACAACACTGATCAACCAGATGGGTGACAAATTAACCCGCGAACAGATCACTGGGTATTCCACGCAAATTCACGAAACCGCGATGCGGGTGTTCAAGCTTCTGGAAAACCTTCTGGAATGGGGGCGCCTGCAAATGGACGGCGTGCAGACCAATCCCGAACAATTCCCGGTGCTGCGCATTGCCACACGCACCATTGATGCGCTAACCCCGGTAGCGGCGGACAAAAATATTTCGCTGATACAGGATACCGGAAACATTGAAGCCTACGCCGATACCCATCAGGCCGATACTATTGTTCGCAATCTGGTCAACAACGCCATCAAGTTTACCGACGATGGCGGCACCGTTACGGTTTCGGCCAAAAGCAAAGATGGGCGCACGGTCATCCGTGTAACGGACACCGGACAAGGCATGAGCGAAGAGGTCGCCGCCAACCTTTTCAACCTCACCGAAAGTGTGTCAACCGACGGCACCAACGGCGAAAAAGGCACCGGGCTGGGATTATTGTTGTGCAAGGATTTGGCCGAGCGCAATAACGCCACCATTGAGGTCGAAAGCGTACTTGGCAAGGGTTCGACCTTTAGCCTGACGCTGGATGCGCACGCGCCAACAATTCAATCCAAAAATTCTGAGCTGAAGGCCGGACAATAGCCAAAGAATAATTAGCGCGATTTTTTCTTCGATACCTTCAACGGGCGCGCATGTTTTTCAACGTGTTCAATGATCAGCGTCGCGATGTCCTTGTCGGTCACGTCTTCGATGCCTTGAAGCCCCGGCGACGAGTTCACTTCCAGCACCTTCGGCCCTTCGCTGGAACGCAGCAGATCAACCCCCGCCAGCGCCAAACCCATGACCCGTGCCGCCTTGATGGCGGTGGTGCGTTCATCCTTGGTGATGCGGATGCGCTTGGCCTTGCCGCCGCGATGCAGGTTCGATCTGAAATCGCCGGCTTCGGCCTGGCGTTTCATGGATGCGACGACCCGGTTGCCAACCACAAAACAGCGAATGTCGGCGCCGTCGGCTTCTTTCACAAAGTTTTGCACCAAGATATTGGCTTTCAGGCCCTGAAATGCGCCAATAACCGATTCCGCCGCCTTGCGCGTTTCCGCCAACACCACGCCGCGGCCTTGGGTGCCTTCCAGCAACTTGATCACCAGCGGCGCGCCGCCAACGAATTTTATCAGCTCCGCCGTTGCCTTGGGCGATCTGGCAAAGCCGGTATCGGGCATGCCGATGCCGGAACGCGCCAGCAATTGGTGGGCAAACAGTTTATCGCGCGCAGCACCAATAGCGCCTGCAGAATTCAGGCAATAGACGCCCATGGCTTCAAACTGGCGCACCACTGCCATGCCGTAAAATGTGACCGTGGCACCGACGCGCGGAATGATGGCATCAAAGCCTTCCAGCGCGCGGCCATCCAGATGCACTTCGGGGCGGCTTGACGTAATGTTCATATAACACTGGGTGGTGTTGATAATTTCCACCATGTGGTTGCGCCCTTCGGCGGCTTCGACCAGACGACGTGTGGAATAGTTATCCGGTTCGCGAGTCAGGATGCCGATTTTCAGGTTCGACCTGCGGATGTGTGCCTTGGGCAGGTCTTCGTAAACATCCGCCGAAAGTTCACCTTGGGCGCACGACGTATTGGGATCGACGATGATGTTGTCGCGAAGTGCGGTGCGCCCGATCAACATGCGGTACTGCATGGATTCTCTGTTCGTCAGCGATATTTCGATAGACCACTGCTGGCCGCCAATGCTGACCGGCGTGGAAATGATGTAGCGCATTTCGGTTTCGCCGTTTGACGAGGTGATCTCGCGCTGGCCGACCAGCTCTGCCGAACAGAAAACCTCAATGTCGGGGCGGTCGGGCAACGGATGCACACCAAAGCGCACCCGCCGTTTATCTTGCGGCCCGTAAGGTTCGATCATGAAAGCGTGCAGCGACGATGTGCGCGCGCCGGTATCGATCTTGGCATTGACCGCGGGCAGGCCCAGCTTGGGCAGCGCGACCCATTCTTCCCAGCCAAAGACCAGTTCTTTATCCGATACCGCGTCTTCGACGCTGCCGGGATCATTGTTTTCAGGGGGTGTTTTTTTAGCCGCCATGGTTCTTAACCTTATATGCTTTTACCCAGCAAGGCTTCCAGCCGCGCGGGCGCAGAATTGATCTTTGGTTTCCACAAACCACGTTTCAGGGCCTCAGACAAGCGTGCCGCCATATCTTTCAGCGCATCGGGGTTGTTGGTTTCCAAAAATTCCAGCGTATCCGCATCATCCAGATAGGCCTGGAACACCGCATCAAAATGGTGATCCTTGACCGCATGGGCGGTGGCGGCAAACGACACCAGATAATCCACCGTCGCCGCCATCTCGAACGCGCCCTTGTAGCCGTGGCGCTTCACGCCGGCAATCCATTTGGGGT
>DAOVVL010000344.1 GCA_030637205.1 Thalassospiraceae bacterium
AGAAACTTCTGAAGTTTCTAATTTTTTTTCACTTTCAAGCGGTTCTTCATCGCCAGATTGCGCTTGTGCCACGTCCTGTGGCTCAGAATCGGGCGGAGTTGCTTCGCCGTCTTCCCCTTCGACGGGTTGTTGCGGGTCTTCCTTGGTGGCATCCAGCACGGCTTTGATCATCTGCTTCATCGGAACGATTTTTGAAAAATCGTCATCGTAATCGTTGAGGCCATCGATGTTCGCCAGCACCGGATCAGATAACCACAGTTTGCGAAGCGCCATGCGGGCCAGTTTTTCAGGCACCTTATCGCCAAGAAACGGCGTGTAGTCTGAATTTTCGTCCAACGTTTCAATATCAGGCAGATCAGGTGGCGGGGTATCACCATCAGCGGGCGTTTCGGTTTGAGCTTCCACTTCGCCCTTTGCAGGCAGGTCAGATTCCCCGAGCGTTATATCTTCGGGTTTCTCTTCGAGTTTTTGCTGCGACCAGCGTTTGATAAATCCGGTTTCGTCAGACACGGGGACCTCCGCGTTCCGGGATGGCGTGACGTTTTGACTTTTGCTTGCGCTTTTTGAACGGAACTTCTACGTGGAATTGATCGACAAACGCGCCAACCCAGGCTGCAATTTCCGCAACCATGGGAACGCCGCACACGATCTCATCACCGCTTTCGGCATAACTTTCTGCTTCATACGGGCACACCGTGGCTAGAAACAGGTCGATCTCATGGTGGGTATCGGGATCGTCATTGGTGCGCAACACCACATAGACCTGCGGCACGGGCTGGCCAAGGTTGACCTTATAGCCTGCGGTTTCCTTCTTAAATAGTTCGACACGAACAGGGCCCGCGAGCCATCGCTTGAAACCTTCACCCTTTTCCAGCACCTGCCAGGGATTACTGGCATCGCTATCGTTTCCATTCCACCCATCAACCACCTCAATGGCGGCCCAATTATGATCAGCCCACGCATTTGAGCTATCGCGTCGTTCCACCACCACGCCGACATCGATGCTGCGGGGCAATTCATCACCAGGTTGTTGTTTGTGATCGCTCAACGGTTTGCCGATCCCTTTCGCTGCGAACCACTGGGTTCATCGTCCGCATCTTTTGCGGCCATATCAAAAACTATCCGGTTTTCGCCCGCAAGCGCCACGAAACGCTTGCCCCGGGCGCGACCGATCAGGCTGACCCCGGCTTTTTTGGCCAGATCCACGCCCCACGCCGTAAAGCCCGAACGCGATACCAAAATGGGGATTCCCATCTGCACCGTTTTAATCACCATTTCGCTGGTGAGGCGTCCGGTGGTGTATAAAATTTTATCGCCCCCGTCCACATCTTCGCGGTACATCCAGCCTGCAATTTTATCGACCGCGTTATGGCGCCCGACATCTTCCATATAAACCAGCGGGCGGTCTTTTTCGCACAACACGCAGCCATGAATAGCGCCAGCCTGAAGATAAAGGCTGGGGGCGGTGTTGATTTGTTTCACCAACGCATAAAGCCATGAAGTATGGATCTTGGCCTCATCAGGCAAGGAGACAGTTTCAAACTTTTCCATAACATCGCCAAATACGGTTCCCTGCGCGCAACCCGAAGTCAGTGTTTTCTTTTTCAGTTTTTCCTCGAAATTGGTTTTGCGCGTCGTGCGAACAACAATGGTATCAATGTCGGAATCAAAGTCGATCGCTTCGATCTTGTTGTCGTCTTCCAGCATGTTCTGGTTGCAAAGATAGCCGACCGCCAGGTACTCAGGATAATCACCGATGGTCATCATGGTGACGATTTCCTGGCCATTCAAAAACAGCGTCATCGGGCGCTCGACCGTAACGGATGCGCCAACCGGCGCGCCATCCTGATCGATGCCTGTGACCGCCTGGGTCAGGCGTGGATCAGCCGGGTCGGGGCTGATGATGAACGTATTGTCAGTATCGTTTTTCTGGGTCATAGCGAATTTTGCACTCACAACTGAACATCAGTCAATCTGATTGCGGCTACAACAGGTTCAAAGCTCGCTCTTCGCCTGTTCAATCAGATTTTTCAACCCATCGCCCGGCGCGCCCTTTGGTTTGTGTATATCGAGATAATGTTCGAAGAACTTCACAAATTCCTCAACCATTATATTGGGGTCGCGGGAAAGATTTTCTGCGCGGAAAAAATCATAAGCCGAGAAATTAGCCGCCGCATGGCGCATCCCAGATGCAATGTCGGCAGATGTATGGCCTTCGGTAAGAAGGGTATTGGCAATATCGACGAGCTGGTTCGCGATCTGCACGCTGACATTTTCTGTCTGATTTTCATTTGCCATGACGACACCCCATCAAGTTTACATTGTATTGATATAAGATATGACGGTTCATGCCGACATTTCCAACAATCTATCCGTACATCGTTGGAAATTATTTATTCAGTCGGACTGTGGCTAACTTATAAGTATGTATAAAAACAACCCCTCAGCCATTTCTAGCTAAGGGGTTAATTTAATTGGTGGGCCCGGCAGGACTCGAACCTGCAACCAGAGCGTCTCTGGGGCAGTACATAGCTGTTCGGGAAGGAATCTGTTCAGTTAC
>DAOVVL010000195.1 GCA_030637205.1 Thalassospiraceae bacterium
CGATGGATGTGGTGTTGGTGGGCTTGGGTGGCCGTACATGTGTTGATGTGATGTGAGACTTGAAAAAATCTCTCCAAAAGGTATCAAACGGTGTGTGTGAGCTAAGCGCCGAACGTGCCGACACCACGCCTAAGGTGTTTGTGCGCGTACACCTGCATTTTGTCATCACCGGGAAGGGCGTTGAGCCTGCGCGGGTTGAGCGCGCGGTCAGTCTTTCGGCTGAAAAATATTGTTCCGCCGTGGCCATGATCGAAAAGACCGCCACCGTGACCCATGACTTTGAAATTATCGAAGACGGGGCTTGAAACCGGGTTTGTTTTTTTTAACGTTTCCAAGCAATGCGCCCAAGGCTAGACTGTGAAAACGATTTTTTGGGGAGGATCAGCCAGATGCCATACGTGATGCGCAACGCCGACGGTCGGATTATTGCGGTGCTGAGCGAACACGTGGAAGGCGCCGATATGGTCGCCGCCCACGATAGCGAGCTGACCGAGTTTTTACAGGCCGACAGCCCCGAATCGCGTGCCCAGCGTGAACTGGTGGAATCCGATCTTGGCATCGTGCGTGTGCTGGAAGATCTGATCGACGTGTTGATCCAGCGCGGCCATATCATGTTTACCGACTTCCCCGAACAGGCCCAGCGTAAGTTGCTGGCCAGACGTGGCCTGCGCAAGGAATTTTCGTACATGGACGATCTGTTCAATGATGAAGAGGGCGTTGACATTCCGCCGCCTGATGAAGACGGCGAAGGTTTCCTTTGACCTTCAAAGCCCGAAATCGCTGAGGACCTGGCTGACGCAGCCGTAAAACCCGTCTTGATTGGCGCCAAAGTTCCTGAGGCATGTGTCGCGCATCAAATCGAAAAAATCCTGACCTTCTGATCCGCCGCACGATAGTTTGCGCGTGCAGTTTTTGTAATTGGCGGTCGCTTGATGCACATAGTTTGTCAGCAAAGCCGAACTATCCAGTCCATAGGCTACATCGTTGATGATGGCCTCGCCACATTCCGAGCACGTTTGATAAACTCCCTCGTCCAGGGTGTCTTGAAGGTTGTCTCGAATGACGTCGCTTTCGGGCTTCACATCAACGGCGCGTGAAAAATATAAATACGCGCTCATGTTTTCGTAACGATCCCATGCGGATCGCCCCAGTTCGTTCAAGGCTGAGCCTAAGCTTTTGCGTGCATAATCGTTGTTGGGGTCTTCATCCATGGCGATTTGGAACAGGGTCGCGGCTGACGCGTAGTCGCCATCGTCATACGACTGGTCGGCGCCAAAGATGAGCGAGCGTGCGTTTTCCTGATGGATAGCGGCTAGCCTTTGTTCTTCGCGCTGGCCCGTTGTGGCACAACCGCCATAACCGCCGCCGCCATAACCACCACCGCCGCTATATCCGCCGCCGCCGTCAGAGCACGGGAAGTTGTTGCCTTCGTAATCGGAACAGATGCCGGTGGACTGGCCGCTGATCTGGGCCTGCACGTTCGAGCCGTCACCCCATTGCAACCCCATGGCCAAGGTAAACACCGCCGCAGTTGCGGCTGCACGGATCAAATTGTTCCGTAATAACTTTTTAAAGGGTGTTCGCATTGCCGGTGGCTCCGCCAAACTTGTGAACGACTAAATTGTATCACAGGTCTGGCGGGCTCACGAAATGCTTATTCAGCGGATTATTCTGCCGCAGGGTTCAAACGCAATACGGGTTTTCTGGCGGCCGCCGTTTCATCTAAGCGCCGGCGCGGCGTAAAGCGCGGGGCTTCGGTGAAGAACTGGGCGTCGCCCGACTTGGCGCGTGCAGCCAGTGCGCGCAACGTTTGGACATACAGGTCCAGCGTTTCCTTGGATTCCGATTCGGTCGGTTCCATCAACAACGCCCCATGTACCACCAACGGGAAATACATGGTCATGGGATGAAAGCCTTCGTCGATCATGGCCTTGGCAAAGTCCAGTGTTGAAACCCCTGTGTCTTTCAGGAACCGGTCATCAAACAGGGCTTCGTGCATGCACAGGCCATCAAACGAAATGCTGAGCACGTCTTGCAGTTGAACGCGCAGATAGTTGGCATTCAGCACCGCATCACCTGATGCCTGCGCCAGCCCGTCTGATCCGTGGCTCATCATGAAAGCCAGCGCGCGCGTGAACATGCCCATCTGGCCGTGATAGCCTTTCAGGCGGCCAAAGGGGCTGGCGTCCGTATCGTCGGGGTTTTCAATCAACCGGAACCCATCTGCGTCGTGGACCACGAACGGAACCGGGGCATAAGCGGCAAGGGCTTCTGACAACACGGTGGGTCCCGCACCCGGTCCGCCGCCGCCATGGGGCGTGGAAAAGGTTTTGTGCAGGTTGATGTGCATGCAATCGATGCCAAGATCGCCGGGGCGCACGCGCCCGCAGATGGCGTTGAGGTTGGCCCCGTCGCAATAAAAATATCCGCCCGCTTCGTGCATGGCATCGGCAATTTCAATGATGTCGTTCTCGAACAAGCCACACGTGTTGGGGTTGGTCAGCATGATGCCCGCAACATCGGGGCCGAGCTTGGCCTTGAACGCTTCGAGATCGACCCGGCCTTGGTCGTTGGCGGGAATGGAATCGACCGTGAAGCCACACGCCGCGGCCGTCGCGGGGTTGGTGCCGTGGGCGCTTTCGGGAACCAGCACCCGGGTGCGATCTTCGCCGCGCGCCTTGATGGCGGCAGAAATGGCCATCATGCCGCACAGCTCGCCATGCGCGCCTGCCGCCGGGCTCATGGCGATGGCGGGCATGTTGGTCAGCGTTTTCAGCCAGTGCGCCAGTGTGTCGATGACTTCCAGCGCACCTTGTACGGTTGAGCCCGGTTGCATCGGGTGCAGATCGCCAAGGCCTTGCATGCGCGCAATTTTTTCATTGATGCGCGGGTTGTGTTTCATGGTGCATGAACCCAGCGGATAAAAACCTGAATCGATGCCGTAGTTTTTCTGGCTGAGGCGCGTGTAGTGGCGCACCACATGCGGTTCTGACAAACCCGGAAGGCCGACCGGGGCTTTGCGTTCCAGTCCACCAAGACGGTTTCCTGAAATTTCAACTTCGGCCAAATCAATTCCGCTGCGACCGTCTTCACCAAGCTCGAAGATCAGCGGCTCGTCAAAATTGAGCCCGCGCGATCCGCTGGTGGTCTGCTCAGCCGGGGCTTGGGTTCCGCCGGAGGCTACGTTTTTGCGCCCTTGGGACATGTCAGCCATTACGCAACCTCCGCCATGGCGGCGCACAAGGCGTCGATGTCGTCACCTGAATTGGTTTCGGTGGCGGCAATAATCATCAGGTTTTCAAAGTCTGCGCTGCCCGGGAACAAACGGCTAAGCGGGATACCGCCCAGAATTCCCTTCGCGGCCAATGCTTCCACAACGTCTGCGCCGCTTTTGGAAAGCTTCACCGTGAATTCGTTGAAAAAGGTTTCGTTTAAGACTTCAACGCCATCAATTGTGCCCAGGCGATCCGCCAGCGCGCACGCGGTGGCGTGATTGGTACGCGCGACACGCTTTAAGCCTTCTTCGCCCAACAGCGATGCGTGGATCGAAAACGCCAGCGCGCACAGGCCGGAGTTGGTGCAGATGTTGGATGTCGCTTTTTCGCGGCGGATGTGTTGTTCGCGCGTTGAAAGCGTCAACACCCAGCCGCGGCGGCCTTCCACGTCTTCGGTTTCGCCGCACACCCGGCCCGGCATCTGGCGCACGTATTTTGAATGGGTCGCGAACAGGCCCACGTAAGGTCCGCCAAAGCCCAGCGGGTTGCCTAAAGATTGTCCTTCGCACACCACGATGTCGGCGCCCTGGTTGCCGGGCGCTTCGATAAGCCCTAACGACATAACCTCGGTGTTGACCGCAACCAACAGCGCGCCTTTTTCATGCGCCGCTGCGGCGATTTTGTTCAGGTCATGTAAGTTGCCAAACACGTCGGGTGTCTGCACCACTACGCACGATGTTGTGTCGTCGATTTGGCTGATCAGGTCATCAAGGTTATCACCGCGCGCATTGGGGGTGGCTTGCACCACATCAAAATCAAGGAACTTGGCGTGGGTCTGGGTGACTTCGGCGTAGTGTGGATGAAGCCCGCCCGCCAGCACGGCACGATTGCGACGCGTGATACGCCCCGCCATCATCACCGCTTCGGCGGTACCGGTGGCACCGTCGTACATGGACGCGTTGGCGACTTCCATGCCGGTCAGCATCGCGACCTGGGTCTGAAATTCAAACAGCACCTGCAACATGCCCTGGCTGACTTCGGGCTGATACGGCGTATAGGCGGTGAGAAATTCGCCGCGCTGGATCATGTAATCAACCGTGGCCGGAATATGGTGGCGGTACGCCCCGCCGCCGATAAAACAAGGCGACGTGGATGGGCTGAGGTTCTTCGCCGCCATGGCGCCAAAGGCCTGTTCGACCTCCATTTCGCCCATGTGGGCGGGCAGGTCCACCAGCGTTTTTAACAGCGCGCTTTCGGGAACGTCCGCGAACAGTGCGTTGATGTCTTTCACACCGACGGCTGAAAGCATTTCAGCGCGGTTGGCGTCGGTCAGGGGCAGGTATCTCATGCCTTTTAATTCCTTTGGTTACGGTCTTTATTC
>DAOVVL010000280.1 GCA_030637205.1 Thalassospiraceae bacterium
GAATTGTTTGGCAAGTTTGCCGATGGTGGTGGTTTTGCCTGATCCGTTCACGCCTGCCACCAACACCACATGCGGTTTCAGCTTTTCATTGATCACCAGCGGTTTTGCCACGGGTTCAAGAATTTGTGCGACCTGGGTTGCCAGCGCGTTGCGCACCTGGACGGCATCAATTTCTTTATCAAACCGGGTGCGGGATAATTCAGCCGCCAGCTTCGCCGCCGTGGCGACACCCATGTCCGACATGATCAGAACTTCTTCAAGTTCCTGCAGCAATTGGGCATCCAGCTTGCGCCGGGTGGTGAACAGATTTCCGATGCCATCAGATATCCGGGTTGATGACTTGCCCAATCCCGATTTGAGTTTTTCAAACCAACTCATTTAGCTGGCCCGTAGCTGGCCCGTCGTCGATGGGCGATGCGTGAAGCTCGCCGTCGATCCGTTGGGTTATTTGAACTTTGATGATGTCACCGGCTTCGGCGCGGCTTGCAATGCGCACCGGGGCAAAGCACGGCGTTCTGGCAAAGCCCTGCTTTTCAACCAATACCGACTGTGCTGTTCCGATCAGGTTATTCAGATGACGTCCAAGTGCTTGTTCGCCTTCACCGCGCAAAACCCGGGCGCGTTGTTTAGTGATTGCCGGGTCCACTTGCGGCATCTTCGCCGCCGGTGTTTTGGGGCGGGATGAGTACGGAAAAACATGCAGGTACGTGAGGCCCAGTTCGCGCACAGAAGAAAGCGTGTTCGCAAACATTTCTTCCGTTTCGGTGGGAAAGCCTGCGATCAGGTCTGCGCCAAAGGCAATGTCGGGCCGCGCATCTTTAAGGCGGGCCAAAACTTCCGCCACGTCTGCTAAGCGGTGGCGGCGCTTCATGCGTTTAAGCACCATGTCATCGCCCGCTTGCAGGCTAAGATGTATGTGCGGCTGCAGGCGCGCTTCGTTTTTAAACAGATCTATTAGTTCATCATCAATGCGCGCCGGGTCCAGCGAGCTAAGTCGCAGGCGTTGCAACTGGGGAACTTCTGCCAAAACCGTTTTGATGACATCGGCCAGCGTAATCTCAGTTTCAAGATCATCGCCATAAGCCGCGATATCAACACCCGTCAGCACCACTTCCTTGAAACCTTCACCCACCAGCTTTTTCACCTGTGCGGTGATGTCGGCAATCGTGACTGCGCGGTTGTGTCCGCGCGCGGTAGGAATGATGCAAAATGTGCAGGTATTATCACAGCCCTGTTGAACCATGACAAAGGCGCGGGTGCGCCCATCCAGTCCGGCCACCAGATGGCCAGCGGTTTCGCGTAAAACGGAAATGTCGCCGACCGAAATCCGGTCGTTGCCCAACAGCGTTTCAAGCGACAGTTTTTCGGCGTTGCCCACCACCCGATCGACTTCGGCCATGGCCCCATAGCGTTCCGGGTCCAACTGGGCGGCACACCCGGTGACGATTATGTTTGCGTCGGGGTTTTCGCGCCTAAGGCGGCGAATGGTCTGGCGGGCCTGGCGTTCAGCTTCAAGCGTGACGGCGCAGGTGTTCACCACCACCGCATTGTTGATCCCGGCATTTTGCAATTCATCGCGCATCACTTGGGATTCAAGCGTGTTGAGCCGGCAGCCCAGCGTCACGATTTTGGGCGCAGATGGCAGGTCGCTTTTTGGCTGGGGCGCGCTCATTTGGCGTCGCCCAACAAGCTGGCATCAAGGCGGCCTGAAAAGCTGGTGGCGACCGGGCCGCTCATCAAGACGTTATTATCAACCAGCCAATGAATGTTCAAAACGCCACCGTCCAACTGAACGTCGGCCTGGCGATCACTTACACAAAGGCTGGCCGCTGCAACCAAGGCGGCACACGCGCCGGACCCGCGCGCGCGCGTAATGCCGGCGCCGCGTTCCCACACCCGCATCCGCAGATGCGTTTGATCAATGACCTGAACCACCTCAACGTTGGTGCGCTCAGGAAACATGGCGTGGTTTTCAATTTCAGGCCCCAAGCCTGCAAGATCGATGGCTTGCACGTCATCAACAAAAAATACCGTGTGGGGATTTCCCATACTCAGTGCCACCGGATCACGAAGTGGTCCGATCTCAAGATCCAGGTGCTGGGTGTCGGTTGCGTTGGCCAATGGCACATCGCGCCAGTCAAATTGTGCCGGCCCCATGTCGACGCTGAAGTTTCCATCGCCCAGTGCCTGACAGTCGAGCAGGCCGGCGATGGTCTCAACGATCACATGGGTTGAGCTGTTTTCAGCCATCACCCTTGATGCCACACACCGCGTGGCGTTGCCGCATGCACCCGCTTCGGACCCGTCCGGGTTATAGATGCGCATGAATACATCGGCGATATCTGTTTTTGGCGGTTCCAGAACGATTAGCTGGTCGCAGCCCACGCCGATGTGGCGATCCGATATGGCGCGCCTCGCCGCCAGCGAAAGGGCACTTTCCCCATCGCTTTGGCCAGCAAGACGGCGATCCAGAATAACAAAATCGTTGCCCAGACCGTGCATCTTGACGAAATCAAGCGGGCTCATATCAGTGTTGCTGTTCATGGGGCTTTATATGCGCCCACCCGACCCGGAAGTCCAGCATTGGCCCCGAATACGCAAACCGTGCAGGCTTCAGGTTTCTTCCGCGTCGCCGTCTGTGTCTGGTTGATTGATCGGGCCAATAATGGGCGTGTCTGACAATTGCGGGGGTTCAGGCGAAAGCACGCGCATCAGGCGTTTGACAATTTCCTGGACGTTGTGGCTTTGCAATAGCCCATCGAAGCCTTGCATTTCGCTCGCCATATCGGGCTTAACTGAGCCGTCAGGATCTTCGATACCGGTAAAGAAAAAATCGATGCTGATGCCGGTAATTTCGCTGAGGCGAAACAGGTGGTTGGCATAAATGCGTTGATTGCCGCGTTCCAGCCGCCCGATGGTGCCGGGGCCGTAGCCACAGCGTCGATCCAGTTCGGTGGCGCTGAAGCCCAGTAACTGGCGCATCAGTTTTAATCGCCGGGCCACGGCAAGGTCGATGTGCGGGCGTGCGCAACCCAGCGTTTTTGCTGGCATTTGGGTTCTCCCTTCCGTGGGCCGTTCAGGGGTCGTCGCCGATGCACGATTGGCGTGCATTCACAGATTATAGTCATTTTAGAATGCAATACAATCGACACTTGCAAAAAAGTGTCGATGCGCGTATCGCGCGAGTTTCTGTGGAAAAATGAAGGGGGAGTTTGGCCGAATCTGGTTTAAAAAGGCTGATTAGCGAGCTTTTTAGGCCAGGGCGCTATTTTTTGCGGCGCTCGTCGGCATTGGCATCTGCCAGCGATTTCACCAGTTGAAACACCTGTTGGCGCACACCGGGGTTGGTGATGCGGTGAAAATTATGCACCAGCTTGATGGATTCCGGTTCGCTCATGGGGTCGCGGGCCAGTTGGTCCTGATC
>DAOVVL010000246.1 GCA_030637205.1 Thalassospiraceae bacterium
TATTTATTTGATACCCGAGGTTGTGAGCATGAAACGACTACTCCACTTTATCGATAGCCTAAGCGCATGGACCGGCAAGGCCTTTGCCTGGTGTATCGTTGTGCTGACGTTCTCGACTTGTTACGAAGTCTTTGTGCGTTACGTTCTCAATGCCCCGACCGTGTGGGCATTTGATATGAGCGTACAAATGTATGGCGCGCTGTTTATGATGGCGGGTGCGTATGCCCTGTCGCAAGATGCACATGTGCGCGGCGATGTCATTTACCGGCTGATGCCGATCAAGGTGCGCGCAACATTGGACCTGGTGCTTTACATCTTCTTTTTGTTCCCCGGTGCGATCGCGTTGATCTATTACGGCTACGGATTTGCATCTGATTCCTGGTTCTACAAGGAAGTCAGCTGGTCCAGCCCCGCGCGCATCCAGATCTATTTCTTTAAAACCCTTATTCCCGTTTCTGGCACGCTGGTGATGCTGCAGGGAATTGCCGAAGCGGTGCGGTGTATTCAATGCATTCGCACCGGTGAATTCCCGCCACGCCTGCACGATGTTCAGGAAACCGAAACCATGCTTATGCACGAGCACGAAGATCTCAGTCAAATTGAAGCTGAGCACGAAACCGAGGCTAGATAATACCAATGACTGATCCACAACTCGCAATCGTAATGCTCGGCCTCTTTATTTTAGTAGTACTGCTGGGCTTTCCAATCGCTTTCACGCTTATCGCCATGGGCCTCGGGTTCGGCTATTACGCCTACTATGAACCCGCACGAATGCAGCATATGTTCGATAACCGAATATTTGATCTGTTTGTGCAGAACACATTTTCGGTGATGTCCAACGACGTATTGGTCGCGGTACCGCTATTTCTGTTCATGGGTTATGTGGTGGAACGCGCCAATATCGTGAACCGCCTGTTTTTCAGTTTTCAAATGGCCGCGCGCAACCTGCCCGGCTCCATGGCTGTGGCCGCGCTGGCCACGTGTGCGGTGTTTGCCACCGCCACCGGCATCATCGGCGCGGTGGTGACGTTGATGGGCATGCTCGCTTTTCCTGCCATGCTGGAAGCAAAATACGACGTGAAATATGCGTCCGGCGTCATTTGCGCCGGCGGGTGTCTGGGTATTCTCATTCCGCCGTCGATCATGTTGATCGTGTACGCGGCCATCGCCGAAATTTCCCCGTTGCGCCTTTATGCAGCAGCCATGTTCCCAGGCCTGATGCTGGCGGGTTTTTACATGATTTATGTGGTGAGCCGGGCCTATTTTAATCCCGCGCTGGCGCCCAAACCCAAACAGGACGACATTCGGCTTTCCACAGTTTTGTGGCAGCTGCTGACCTCGTTCGTGCCGCTGGCGGTGTTGATTATGTCGGTGCTGGGCGCGATCTTGATGGGCTTGGCAACCCCCGCAGAAGCCGCCGCGGTTGGTGCCGCGGGTGGCCTGCTGTTGGCGATCATCTATCGCTCGCTGACCTGGGTGCGTTTGAAAGAAGCCGTGTTCCTGACCGCTAAAACGTCCGCCATGGTGTGCTGGCTGTTTGTTGGTTCGTGGACCTTTGCGTCGGTATTTTCATACCTCGGCGGGCACGACATTATCCGCGACTGGTTCCTGTCGCTCGATATCGGCACGGTCGGCTTCCTGATTTTGGCGCAGTCGATTATCTTCCTGTTGGGCTGGCCGCTGGAATGGACCGAGATCATCATCATCTTCGTTCCGATCTTCCTGCCGATGCTGGAAACCTTCAACGTTGATCCGTTGTTCTTCGGCATGTTGGTGGCGCTGAACCTGCAGACCTCATTCCTGACGCCGCCCATGGCGATGGCAGCCTATTATCTGAAGGGTGTGGCCCCGCCGCATGTTCAGTTGATGGACATTTTCCAGGGCATCATGCCGTATCTTGGTATCGTGATCTTTGCCATGGTGCTGATGTACAACTTCCCCGGACTTGCCCTGTGGCTGCCTGTATACCTGTTTGGGCCGGGTTAAGGGGCACCCATGGAAAATGCGTTTACGCTCAGCGCCCTTGAAGCCGCCCATGCCATCCGCGAAGGCCAGGTATCTTCAGAGGAACTGGTGCAGGCGTGCCTGAACCGGATCGGTGAATACGAAGAAACGATTGGCGCGTGGACGCACCTGAACCACGAATATGCGTTGGAACAGGCGCGCGAATCCGACAAGGTTCGTCTTTCCGGGTCGGCCATCGGGCCCTTGCACGGGGTTCCGATTGGGGTAAAGGATATTTTCGATACCCGCGACTATCCCACCGAATATGGAACGCCCTTGCATCAGGGCCGCACCACATCGGCGGATGCCACCGCCGTTGCGCTGCTTCGTCAAGCGGGTGCCATTGTCATGGGTAAAACCGTGACCACCGAATTTGCCGTCTATGCGCCGGGTAAAACCACCAACCCCCATGATGCAACCCGCACGCCGGGTGGTTCCAGCAGCGGCTCAGCCGCCGCCGTGGCATCGTTCATGGTGCCGTTGGCATTGGGCACCCAGACCAACGGTTCCATTGGCCGCCCGGCTTCTTATTGCGGGGTGGTTGGCTACAAGCCCACGTTTGGCATGATTTCACGCAACCGGGTGCTGCGTACATCACGCAGCCTGGATACCGTGGGCGTATTTGCGCGCACCATCGACGATGTGGCGCTGGCGGCACAGTTGATGTGCGGCTTTGATGAACTGGACCCCGATGCGCGCCATCAGGTGCGCCCCGATTTGTTGGGGCTGGCAAACGAAGCGCCGTTAATGCCGCCGCGTTTTGCCTTTGTTAAAAGCCCCGCCTGGGACCAGGCCGAAAGCGGCACGCAGGAAGCCTTTGGTGAGCTGGTTGAAGCTCTGGGCGACCGGGTTGAGCAGGTGGATCTGGCAAGTGTTTATGACGAAGTCTTTCAATGGCACCGTTTGGTAATGGATGTTGAGATCGCCAAGAACTTCGCCGATGACTTCAAGCGCGGTGCAGACCAGATCAGCCCTGAGCTGACAGAAATTTTTGAACGCGGCAAAGCCGCCCACGGTGTTGACTATTCACTGGCGCTTGACCGCCAGAGCCTGTTTGCCCGTGGGATGGATGAAATCTTTGAAGATTTTGACGTGATATTGACGCCGGCGGCGGCGGGCGAGGCCCCGGTGGGGCTGGACAATACCGGAAGCCCGGCATTTTGCACATTGTGGACGTTTGCCCAAATGCCGACGATTACGCTTCCGTTGCTTCAGGGTGAAGCCGGAATGCCTTTGGGTGTTCAGTTGGTTGCACAAAGGGGCGCCGATGCCCAGCTATTGCGCACCGCCAAGTGGTTGGTAAAACATATTGAGACGCTGGCCTGAGAAGACTAGGCTTGTAAAGCAGAGGAAAAAACTATGGATAATATCGTTGCAGGCATTTTCGGCGTTGGCATTTTGCTCGCCTTTATTGGCGGTCTGGCACAAAGCATCGGTGCGTTGCCGTTTTTTATTATCGTGGCTGTTGTCGGTTTGATGGCGGTGTACGATCTGTATGAAACCATTCGCGACGATCGCAACCCCGATCCCAAAGAAAACGGCAACGGCGGTTAAGCCAGCCTGGAACCCAGACCATGATTACCATGCCAGACTATGTAAAAGCCTATCTGCGTGTTCCCTTCGTTGGAATTGTGTGGGTGATGGACACGTACGGAAAAAACCGTGAACGCCTGAAAACGTTCATGGCCCAGCCGCGTGCCCAACGTGCGTTTAAAGGCGTGGTGTTATTGACCGCGCTGGTCTGGATCGCCATCGCCGTAATGGCCAGTGATGTCCAGCGTCAACGCCTGACCGACGCCGTTCAGGGCGCATGGTCCGATGCGCAAAGCCTGACACGTTAAACA
>DAOVVL010000055.1 GCA_030637205.1 Thalassospiraceae bacterium
AAAGGCGGGGCCTCAAACGGGCTCCGCCTTTTTTGGTGGCCAAACCTGAAACAAGTTTAAGCCTTAATCGTCTCCTCAAAGGTCTCAAACGAGCCGACCCAGAACCACACGATCTTGCCTTCGGGGGTCTCAATGCCCACGGTGCGGTGGCGCATGCCGACGCGAAACGAAAATATCGGCAGGCTTTCATGGATTTTCTTGAACCGTAGCCCCGGCGCGTGGCGGTTTTCTTTCCACAGCTTGTAATTGCTTTCGGCCAGCTTGCGGATGTCTTCGGGCAGCTCATCGAACGATCCCCAGTACGATTTTTCGCGCAGCAGGTTATCCAGCCCCAGCGACACGAACTTCATCTCCAGCTTGCCGGCCACCTTGGCGTAGGCTTTGAGTGCCTTTTTTGATGCGCTTTCCAGCCATTGCTGGGATGTGGCGGACGTGATGATGCGGTCCCATTCGGTCTTGTCTTCGACGCGCTCAATGATTTCCCACGCAATACGCTCGCGGTCTGCCTCGGGCAGGGTTTTGAGGGCCTTGAACGCCCGATCCAAGATTTCGCCCATGATCCGGTCCTTTGCTGCCTGTGGATTGAGAAGGTGGGGATAGGTTGCGCTTTCAGGCCCCTGATCGTGCCTGAGGTATACGCCCTCAAATCAAAGGGGGATAGGGGCAAAATTGGCCAAAACCGTTGACAAGCCCCCCCCGGGGCTGGCTTTATAACGGGTAGCAGCGCCGCTTTTGGGCGCCGTGACACTTGAAAGGGACTTCGATGGCACGCCACGTGGCACCCAAAAGGGCGAAAGCCCGCGCCATTTCAGACAGCCAACCCGACGTGCATGCGGGCATGTGGCTGATTCTGGCTGCCCTTTCAATGCTGCTGCTATCTTCCGGGGACCTTCTGCTTAGGAACCCCTGACGCCTGCGGCCCAGTAGCTTGGTCGATGGTGCTTAGGGGAAAAGGAACAAACGCCTTCATGCGAAGCGTCGCATGACCTATTTTTAAGCAGAGACTTAAGGACCAATCCCATGAGACCCAAAAACAACAAAATCGTTATTTTCGACACCACCTTGCGCGACGGCGAACAATCGCCGGGTGCATCCATGAACCTCGATGAAAAGATGCGCATCGCGAGCGTTCTCGAAGACATGGGCGTCGATGTAATCGAAGCCGGTTTCCCCATTGCATCAGTAGGCGATTTCGAAGCCGTTCACGAAATTGCCAAGGTGGTCAAAAACTCGACCGTGTGCGGGCTCGCGCGCGCAACCCAGGGCGATATCGAACGCTGCGCCGAAGCGATTAAACCGGCCGTGCGTTCACGCATTCACACCTTCATTTCCACCAGCCCGCTGCATATGGAATACAAACTGCAGATGACGCCGGAAAAGGTCTTGGAAAAAGTTACCGAAAGCGTGACGCTGGCGCGCAACTTTACCGACGATGTGGAATGGTCGGCCGAAGACGGTTCGCGCACCGAACACGAATTTCTCTATCGTTGTGTTGAAGCCGCGATCAAGGCCGGTGCCACCACCATCAACATTCCCGACACCGTGGGTTACGCCGTGCCGTCTGAATTTGCAGATCTCATCACAAGCATCTTCAACAACGTGCCAAACATTGATCAGGCCATCATTTCCGTGCATTGCCACAATGACTTAGGCCTGGCCGTGGCCAATTCGCTGGCCGCTGTTGGGGCCGGTGCCCGCCAGGTTGAATGTACCATCAATGGCCTTGGTGAACGTGCCGGCAACGCGGCGATGGAAGAAATCGTCATGGCGCTTCGCACCCGTCAGGACTTGTTGCCGTATTCCACCGACATTAAAACCGAAGCCATTATCAAGGCCTCGCGTCTGGTCTCAACCATCACCGGTTTCACGGTTCAGCCGAACAAGGCGATTGTCGGCAAAAATGCGTTTGCCCATGAAAGCGGTATTCATCAGGACGGGATGCTGAAACATGCCGGAACGTATGAAATCATGACACCTGAATCAGTAGGCCTGACGGAATCAAAGCTGGTGTTGGGCAAACATTCGGGTCGCCACGCGTTCAAGGAAAAGCTGATCGACCTTGGTTATGATCTGGGCGACAACGCGGTGCAGGACGCGTTCGCGCGTTTCAAGGATTTGGCCGACAAGAAAAAAGATGTGTTCGACGAAGACATCATGGCGCTGGTCGACGACGAGATCATGCGCACCAACGACCGCATCAAGGTGGTGGCGCTGGAAATCCTTTGTGGCACCGTCCACAACCCGCCCAAATCCACCCTGACGCTGGACATTGATGGCGAGGAGAAATCCTGCAAATCCACCGGCGATGGCCCGGTGGACGCGGCGTTCAATGCGGTGAAGGAACTGTTCCCCCATGAAGCCCGCCTGCAGCTCTATCAGGTTCATGCGGTCACCGGCGGCACCGATGCGCAGGCCGAGGTAACCGTGCGCCTGGAAGAAAACGGGCGAACCGTTAATGGCCAGGCAGCCGACACCGATACCATGGTGGCCAGCGTGAAGGCCTATATCAACGCGCTGAACAAGCTTTTGGTGAAGCGGGAAAAATCGGCCCCCTCGGCGCTTTCGGCCTAGTATTTAAAGGGCTTGGGCTTGTATAAAGGACGTGGCGGATTCGCATCCGGCACGTCCGGCCCTTTGCGGCGGAAAAATTGCTAAGTCCTTGATGTGTTGTGTAAAATTCATTTAGGACAAAATTTCTGGGTGGAATTAAAGTATGCTTTCTTCTCTTTTCGGGTTTCTTTCAGCGGATATGGCCATTGATCTGGGCACCGCGAACACGCTTGTCTATGTCAAAGGCAGGGGCATCGTGCTGAATGAGCCGTCGGTGGTCGCCATCACCGAGCATAAAGGCAAGAAACAAGTGTTGGCCGTCGGCAATGAAGCCAAGCAGATGCTGGGCCGCACGCCGGGTGATATTCAGGCCATTCGCCCCCTTCGTGATGGCGTGATCGCCGACTTTGAAGTCGCCGAAGAAATGATTAAATATTTCATCCGCAAGGTTCACAACCGGCGCAGCTTCGCCAGCCCGATGGTGGTGGTTTGTGTGCCGTCGGGATCGACCGCGGTGGAACGACGCGCCATTCAGGAAAGCGCCGAAAGCGCCGGTGCGCGCAAGGTCTATTTGATCGAAGAACCGATGGCAGCCGCCATTGGTGCGGGCCTTCCGGTGACGGAGCCGACCGGGTCCATGGTCGTTGATATTGGCGGTGGCACCACCGAAGTCGCGGTCTTAAGCCTGGGCGGTATCGTTTACGCCAGAAGTGTGCGCGTCGGTGGCGACAAGATGGACGAAGCCATCATTGCCTACATTCGGCGCAATCATAATCTGTTGGTTGGCGAAGCATCGTCGGCACGCATCAAGGAAGAAATCGGATCAGCCTGTGCGCCTGAAGAAGGCGATGGCCGGACCATGGAAATCAAGGGCCGCGATCTAATGAACGGGGTCCCCAAAGAACTGATCATATCTGAGCGCCAGATTGCCGAAAGTCTTGCCGAGCCTGTGGGCGCTATTATCGAAGCGGTGAAAGTTGCCCTTGAGCATACCGCACCCGAACTGGCGGCCGACATTGTTGATAAAGGCATTGTGCTGACCGGCGGTGGCGCTTTGTTGGGCAACATTGACTATGTGCTGCGCCACGCCACGGGCTTGCCGGTTTCCATTGGTGATGATCCGCTTTCGTGCGTGGTGATGGGCACCGGGCGCGCCCTGGATGAGATGAAAAAGCTGCGTAACGTACTCACCACCATGTACTGATCGAAAAATCGGACTTCGCAGGGCATTTCGAGCGAATTGCGACGATCACGGAAATAACTGTAAATAATTGGGTTTTTCATGTGGCGGGCTCTAACCCCCACAAATAATTGCGTTTTTTCGCGGTTAACATATATTAAGTCCCTCAGGGCATAGTAATGCCCCAAGTACCCGCAAGTAACCAATTGTGGTTTGGGATTGTATCCCGGCAAAAGCGGGGGGAATTTTATGGCGGACCGACTTAGATCCTTACACGCAGGCCTCGCGCAACCAACGCGCGGGCTTGGCCATCGGCTCATGTATGTGGGGCTGGTGTTGTCTTCGTTTGTGTTGTTGCTGATGGGCAAGGCCGATCCGGTGATGATGGAAAACGTCCGCGCACAAATCACCGATGTGGCCCAACCGATTTTGGATACGCTATCGCGGCCAATCGCCAGTACCGAAAAACTGATTACCCAATTTAATTCGCTGGGTGATATTCGCGCTGCAAACGAACGCCTGCGCGTAGATAATGATCGCCTTTTGCAATGGCAATCGGCGGCGCGCAAACTTGAAGCTGAAAATCAGCGTCTCAAAGGATTATTGAATTTTGCCGAAGGCGCGGAGCCGGGCTTTATTACCGCACGCGTGATCGCCGACACCGGCGGCGCATTTGTTCATAGCCTGCTGGCCAGCGCCGGGCTTCGCGATGGCGCGGCCAAGGGCCAGGCAGTGGTGACCGGCCAAGGCCTGGTCGGGCGCGTACAAAGTGTTGGCACGCGCTCGGTCCGGGTGTTGCTGATTACGGATTTGAACTCGCGCATTCCGGTGGTGATTGAATCGACCCGCATCCGTGCGATCATGGCGGGCGATAACTCTGAGCGGCCCAAACTGATCCACCTTCCGCCCGGCTCAACCGTCGCAAGCGGCGACCGTGTGGTGACGTCCGGTCATGGCGGGGCTTTTCCACCGGGTATTCCGGTAGGGGTGGTTACGGCTTCGAATGAAGCCGGGGTGCTGGTGCAGCCATTGGTGCGTCGTGAACGCATAGAGTTTGTGCGCATCGTCGATTATGGCCTCAAGGGTATTCTCGACGCCTCGTCTGCCGCCGAAGGGGCAGGGATTACAAAACCATGAAGTCCGACCTATTACAGCGCTTTGATTATTTTGCCCGCGGATCCACCCCGTTTGTTCTGACCGTGTTGCTGGTGGTGCTGGGCGCGGTGCCGATGCGCCTGCCCGAGCTTGCCAGTGTGACCCCGTTGCTGCCGTTGATGGCGGTCTACCACTGGACCATTTACCGTCCCGACTTGTTGCCGGCGTGGGCCGTATTTTTCGCCGGCCTTTTGCAAGATGCGCTGGTGGGCACCCCGTTTGGGGTTCATGCACTGGTGTTTTTGGGTGTGCATATGGCGGTTTTAAGTCAGCAGGTATTTTTCACCGGAAAATCGTTCGCCGTCATTTGGATCGGGTTTGCTTTGGTTGCCGCAGGCGCCATGGCCATGATGTGGGTTTTGATTTCACTGTTTTATTCCCAGTCGACCGGATTGATGGGGGTCGCTTTTCAATATCTGGTGACGCTGGGGGTGTTCCCGGTTTTGACCTGGCTGATGCTGTTATGGCAACGCCGCATTTTGGTATAGGTCGCTTGGTTTAGGCCGGTTTAAGCCGGTTTGGAAATAACATGCATAGAGATTCCGAACGCCATAAACTTTTTTCCCGCCGCGCCGCCATGTTGGCAGGCGGGAAGACTGTGCTGCTGTCTACGCTGGTGGGGCGGATGTATTATCTTCAGGTCATCGAAGCTGAACGCTACAAGACGCTGGCCGACGAAAATCGCATTAACTTGCGATTGCTGCCCCCGCCGCGCGGCCCCATTCTGGATCGCAACGGTTTTGCCATGGCCGACAACCAGCAAAATTACCGCGCCTTGGTGATCCCTGAACAAGCTGGCGATCTTTCCCATACGCTGGCACTGCTTTCCAAAATTATCCCGTTAAGCGAAGGTGACTGGCGGCGCATCTTGCGCGATGCCCAACGCAAACGTGCCTTTGTTCCCATCACGGTGCGCGAAAACCTGAACTGGGGTGATGTTGCGCGCATCGAAGTCAACATGCCGGACCTTCCCGGCGTGTTAATTGATGTCGGGCAAAGCCGGAACTATATGTTCGGTGAAGAAACCGCCCATGTGCTGGGATATGTGGCGGCTGTGTCAGAACGTGAAATGACCGGTGATCCGTTGTTGGAACTTCCGGGCTTTCGCATCGGCAAGGCGGGGGTGGAAAAAGTTTACGATCAGGTGTTGCGCGGATCTGGCGGCAGCTCACAGGTTGAGGTCAATGCCCTGGGACGTGTTATTCGCGAACTGGCCCGCCAGGAAGGCGAACCGGGAAGTGAAGTGCGCCTGACCATTGATCTGGACCTGCAACGCTTTGTAGCCGAACGCCTCGGCGATCACAGTGCATCTGCGGTGGTGATGGATGTGCATACCGGCGAAGTGCTGGCGATGGTTTCAACCCCGTCATTTGATCCGGGTCTGTTTAACAAGGGTCTGGATCAAGAACAATGGGATGCGCTGGTTCACAACGAAAAAGCACCGTTGACCAACAAATCCATCGCCGGCCAATACGCGCCGGGATCAACCTTTAAAATGGCGGTGGCGCTGGCGGCGTTGGAAAAAGGCGCGATGACACCGGAAACCAAGGTGCATTGTTCGGGTTCAACCAAACTGGGTAACGCTGAATTTCACTGCTGGAAACGCGGCGGTCACGGAACGATGAATATGCATAGCGCCCTGGAACAATCGTGCGATGTGTACTTTTACGAAGCCGCCAAACGCACCGGCATTGATCGCATTGCCGCGATGGGGCGCAAGCTGGGGCTGGGTGAAACCTTAGGGATAGACCTGCCCGGTGAAAAGCACGGCTTGCTGCCTAGCCGCAAGTGGAAGATGGGCGCTTACGGGGTGCCGTGGCAACTGGGCGAAACGCTGATCGCGGGGATCGGGCAGGGCTTCATACTGGCAACGCCATTGCAATTGGCGGTGATGACCGCACGGCTTTCGAACGGCGGCTTTCGCGTATCGCCGCACCTGATGGAAGATGCAAACAAAGCCGAAGGCAATTTGACCCCCAACCTTGAATCCCTTGGCCTGCCGCCGGAACATCTGGCGGTGGTGCGTGGCGGCATGAACGCGGTGGTCAACGGAACCTTTGGAACTGCCAAGCGTTCACGAATTTCTTATCCGGGTTATGAAATGGCCGGCAAGACCGGAACCGTGCAGGTGCGCCGCATCACCAAACTAGAGCGCGAGCAGGGCGTCGTGAAAAACAAGGACCTGCCGTGGAAAGAACGTGATCACGCTATTTTTGTCGGCTTTGCCCCGGTTGATAATCCGCGCTTTGCCGTATCGGTGGTGGTTGAACACGGCGGTGGCGGATCATCGGTCGCGGCGCCGCTGGCAAAAGACATTTTGTTAAAAGTTCAAAAGCTGGTCGAAACCGAACGCGGCCCCAGCGATCTGGAAGCCAGCCTGGAACGTTCAACTGACGAAATTGGCACGGGCAAAGTCGGGAAGGCCAGAAATGAGACATAAGCCATGAGACACAGCAACGTCTTTGCGCAATCGCAGATGTCGGTCGGTCAAAAGCTGATCCATATGCACTGGTTTTTTATTTTGCTGCTCAGTCTGACAGCGGTAATTGGTTTTGCCATGTTGTATTCCGCAGCCGGCGCCAGCTTTGATCCGTGGGCATCGCGCCAGATGGTGCGGTTTGTATTGGGCCTGATGGGGTTGATGGTATTGGCGGTCACCGATATTCGGTTGTGGTTGCGCTATTCTTACGGAATTTATTTTGTGGTGCTGGCCTTGTTGATCGCGGTTGAGGTCGCGGGCTTCGTTGGCATGGGGGCCCAGCGCTGGATCAGTTTTGGTATTTTCAACATCCAGCCTTCGGAATTGATGAAAATCGCCGTGGTTCTGGCATTGGCCCGGTATTTTCATGGCGGCAGCCTCGAAGAGATTGAACGCCCAACATATCTGGTGCCGCCGATTTTATTGGTGATTGTGCCGGCGGTATTGATTGTTCGCCAGCCCGACCTTGGCACCACCCTGATGATCCTGCTGGCCAGTGCAGGCATGTTTTTTGCCGCCGGTGTGCGCATGTGGAAATTTGCACTGGTTGGCGCCATGGGGTTGGCGGCGGCTCCGGTGGCATGGTTTTATGTGCTGCGCGATTATCAGCGATCGCGCATTTTGACCTTCATCAACCCCGAAGACGACACGCTCGGCGCCAGCTATCATATTATTCAATCCAAGATCGCGTTGGGTTCGGGGGGCTTGTTCGGCAAGGGATTTTTACAAGGCACCCAGGGCCATTTGAATTTCCTGCCGGAAAAACAAACCGACTTCATCTTTACCATGCTGGCGGAAGAATTTGGCCTGACCGGCGGTTTGATCCTGTTGGCGCTGTACACCATGCTTTTGGTTTACGGATTTTCCATATCCATTTCCAGCCGCAACCATTTTGGCCGCCTGGTCGGCATGGGGGTGACGCTGACCTTCTTCCTGTATGTGTTTATCAACATCGCCATGGTGATGGGCCTGATCCCGGTGGTGGGCGTGCCGTTGCCGCTGGTTTCGTACGGCGGCACGGCGATGCTGACAATTTTGCTCGGCTTCGGGCTGTTGATGTCGGTGCATATTCACCGCGACCTGGTGATTGGCCGGCGCGATAGCGGCGATGACTTGTAAAGCCCATCCCGGCGCAAATTATCAAGCAATTTCAGGGCCAAAGAATAGGCTTGCGCGCACAACAGTGGCTATTTATACCTTTCCTTGATATCCCAAGCACATCGCTTTGGGGCGCATAGCTCAGTTGGCAGAGCAGCTGACTCTTAATCAGCGGGTCCACGGTTCGAGTCCGTGTGCGCCCACCAATTAAATCAAGGCCTTAGCGGGAAACTGCTGAGGCCTTGGTCGCTCTTAGGTAACATTTGAGGTAACAGTCAGATAGAGGTTGTCAGGCCCATAGCCTGAAGGTGTTGGTTTAAATTTAATCTCCGCATCCGCGATGGAGCTGTACTGTCAGGGGTCTGCTTAGCGCCCGACAGCAGACTTCATTCGATACGCGTGTTGATGTCCGCTAATAGCCATTAGCGGACATTGAAACACGAGCACAAATATCCTTGCTCCACCCCAAATGAAACATGATTGCCATAAACTCGGCCGCATTGGCCATTGAAGAACGCTGCCAGCTCGAGCAGCAGGACCGAAAACCTGCGCCAAACCCTTTCATAGGCGTTGGGC
>DAOVVL010000154.1 GCA_030637205.1 Thalassospiraceae bacterium
GATTATTTAGCCCGCTTAGGGTCATTAGCAGACGTGCCATAGGCTCTCCTGAGACGTCCGCTAATAGCCATAAGCGGACCCTAAGACTTTGCCCGTCAATTCGAAAATTGGCCTGCCATGCATGGGCAAGGCGGCGCGAATGTGGTTTCATCGCCTCAAGGCTATATCCCGCGCCAGTCCGTAATCTGTTCGCCTTCTGGCCATGGCGGGTTTCGGTTTCCCTCCACAGACTGGTTATAGTGATGATTCCGGATAGGTCATTTTGATTTCAACAAAACAGAGCCCTGATCATGAGGAACGTGAAATGAATTCTCCTTCAGAAAGCACCCATGGCAGTGAAGGGAAAAAGGCGCAGATTCGCGCCATCCGTTTCGCTCATCCCGGCAACCTGATGGCTCGGTATTTTAGCGAAGACTATTTCAACTCTCTCGATGAATCAAAGCGCGCCAGAATGTGGCAGATCATCAAGACTGGAATTGAAAACCCCGACAGTCAGATGGGCGCATATGCCCAAAGCAGCGGCGATTACGAGGATTTCGAACCTCTGCTTGAACCCATGATCCGCGATTATCACAACATCCCCCGTGACCAGGAAATTGAGCAAAAGCATGACTGGAGCGCAACCACGTCGAACTGCAATCTGGAGGATATCGATCCCGTATTGAATGGCGTTTCCATGCGGGTGCGGGTAGGACGAAATCTTGCCGCCTTTCCCTTGCCCGGCGCCATGACCAAGGCACATAGGCTGGAATTTGAAGTGCTTATGATCAAAGCGTTCACGGCACTGCAAGGGGATTCACAATTTGGCGGGACGTATTTTTCCTTAACGCCGGGATCATCCCATGTGATCGATGCAGACGCCTATCAGCGCCGTGTGGCGGCCCATCAGATGTTCAAGGACATGGGCGGTGATCCATATCTGGTCTCTGCCGGGATCTCTTCCGACTGGCCTTTTGGCCGCGGCATGTATGTCTCAAGCTCGGAGGATTTTATCGTTTGGGTTGGAGAAGAGGATCATTTGCGGATTATGTCCATGAGACAGGGCGGCGACCTCGCGGCATTATTCGGCAGATTGCACGATGGGCTTGAGAAGTTTGCCAAGTTGATCCCCCCGTTCGCGCATTCTTCGCGGTACGGCTACGTTACCTCCTGTCCAACCAATCTTGGCACCGCCATGCGGGCCAGCTTGCATCTTCCGCTGCCCAAACTGACAGAGGGAGGAAGTCATCTTGAGCGGGCAACTAAAGCGGCACTGGATTTCGGGCTTTCCGTGCGTGGCGCAGGGGGTGAGCATTCCGACGCCGGTCAAGGCGGTCTCGTTGATATCTCGCCTCGCGCCCGTTTGGGTGTAACGGAAACCGAGATTATGCAGTGCCTATATAAGGGTACTGCAGCCCTATGGTCTCTGGAAAAAACGAGTTAGCGCCATCGGCCGGAGTGCTTGCTCTGAAACGGTAAACGATTGACCGTAAACGGTAGGGCCATACGCCGAAATGAACTCTTTTTCGCGTACCCACTAATGTCTGCTTAGGGTCATAAGCGGACATAACCGCTAGTCCTCAAGGATGTCCGCTATGCACCCTAAAGCGGACATCGTTTTTTGGAATGCCTGCTTACAGAACAAAAAAAGCAATCAAGCGATTAGTAAGCAATATTGCCATTAAGCCTGGTCAAGGATGCTGCTTGCTGTTTCCCTCATGCTTCCCCGAAGAAAAATGGCTTAGCCACATAAGCTGCTAAGCCCTTGATAATAATGGTGGGCGCGACAGGATTTGAACCTGTGACCCCTGCCGTGTGAAGACAGTGCTCTCCCACTGAGCTACGCGCCCTAAAGGCCTCTGAATTCATGGAGGGCCTTAAGAAGGCCCCATATAAAGTGCCGGGGCCAGGCTTGTCAAGAAAGTGGCGGTGAGCTCAGCCAAGCGTTTGCAGTGCCGCTTCCAGCTCATCAAACGTATCGATTACCGCTTCGGCGCCGATGTCGCGAACCGGGATCTTGGTATAGCCATGTGATAACAGCACCGCCGGAATCCCCAGCGCATGGGCCGCTTTCACGTCGTTGGAATTATCGCCGACCATGGCGGCGTCTGATTTATCGGCACCTATGGCATCAAGTGCTGCAGCCAAGTGGCGGGGATCGGGCTTTTTAATGCCGGGCAGCGTATCGCCGCCGATAACCGCGTCAAAATGGGGCGCAAGATCCAGTTTTTCGAGAATCTGCATGGTCGCGCCATAGGGCTTGTTGGTGCAAATGGTGGTCTTGATGCCCTTCGATTTGAGGATTTTCAGGGTATCGATGGCACCGGGAAAGGCTGTGGTGAGTTCCGCCGAGCGCGGCTCGTAATCGGCAATAAACGCCGCCACATGGGCCTGAAACTCAGCCTCTGGCGGGATATCGCCGGTCGCTTCAAAACAACGCTCCACCAGCTTGGGCACCCCGTCACCAATCATCAGCGATACTTCCTTAACGCTCAAATCGCGCCGCCCCAGCGGCTTCAATAAACGCTGGGCTGCTGCGTGCAGGTCGGGCGCGGAATCGATCAAAGTTCCGTCGAGATCGAAAATCAGGGCGCTAAAGGTGGTCATGGCGTTGGGAATCCTTGAAAAAATCCGTAATATTCTTTGTATTGGCTCGATTCGTTGCCTGTGGCACTGTCTGGCCGAAATTCAGCCGAAATGTAGTTGAGCTATAGCTAATGTCCAAGAAGAAAACAGCAGCCATCGTGCTAGGTGCCGGTCTCGGCACCCGAATGAAGTCCGAAAAGCCTAAGGTCATGCATCCTGTGGCTGGCCGGTCCATGGTCGAACACCTGTTGGCCACGCTGGTCACCATCAAGTGTGAGGAAACCGTGGTCGTCATCGGCCCCGATATGGACGATGTGGCCATGGCCGTCGCGCCGCACAAAACAGCCGTGCAGACCGACCGCCTGGGCACCGCCGATGCAGTAAAAGCGGGACTTAAAATGCTGGGCGCGTTCAAAGGCACGGTGCTGATCCTTTTTGCCGACACGCCGTTGATCACCGAGCAAACCCTGAACGCCATGCTTGAGGCGCGCGATACCGCCCCCAACCCGACCGTGGTGGTGCTGGGGTTCGAGCCGATGGAACCCGGCGCGTATGGTCGCCTGATTACCGATGAAGAAGACAACGAGCTGATGGAGATCGTTGAGGCCAAGGACGCGTCAGCAGAGCAACTTGAGATTGGGCTGTGCAATTCCGGCGTCATGGCGGTCGATGGCCAGATGTTGCCTGATCTAATTGCGCGCATCGGTAACGACAACGCCAAGGGCGAATATTACCTGACCGATCTGGTCAAACTGGCGCGCGAAGATGGTTTTGCCTGCGCCGTGGTCGAAGGCGACGAAGAAGAACTGATCGGGGTTAATTCCCGTTACGATCTGGCGCAAGTCGAAACCATTTACCAGGACCGGCTTCGCGAACGCGCCATGAAGGCAGGCGTGACCCTGATCGATCCGTCCAGCGTCTATTTCAGTTTCGATACCGTTATCGCCAACGACACGGTGGTTGAGCCCAACGTGTGGTTCGGGCCGGGCGTCAGCATTGGCAAGGGTGCGCACATCAAGGCGTTTTCGCATCTTGAAGGCGCAAGCGTTGGCGCAAAGGCCACGGTCGGCCCGTTTGCGCGCCTGCGCCCCGGTGCCATCATTGGCGATGATGCCAAGGTTGGAAATTTTGTGGAAATCAAGAACGCACAAATCGAAACAGGCGCCAAGGTCAGTCATTTAAGTTACATCGGCGATGCGCGCGTGGGCGCGGGCGCCAATATCGGGGCCGGCACCATTACGTGCAATTACGATGGCTTTATGAAGTTCCATACCGACATCGGTGCGGGTGCATTTATCGGATCAAACACCGCACTGGTGGCGCCGGTAAAAATCGGCGATGGCGCGGTGGTGGGTGCGGGCAGCACCGTCATTGGTGACGTGCCTGAAGACGCATTAAGCGTGGCGCGCGCGCCGCAAAAAAACATTGATGGCGCAGCCAAGCGGCTGCGGGAAAAGAAAATCGCGCTAAAAGAAAAAAGTAAAAAGGACTAACCCCATCCCATGTGCGGCATCATCGGCATTATCGGCAAAGGCGACGCGACACCGCATTTGATGGAAGGCCTCAAGCGTCTTGAATATCGCGGTTACGATTCCGCCGGGATTGCCACGCTGGGCGCAAATGGTGAAAACACTATTGAGCGCCGCCGCGCCGAGGGAAAGCTGGAAAACCTTGCCAAGGTATTGGCTGACGATCCACTGGCAGGTCGTGTTGGCATCGGCCACACCCGCTGGGCAACCCATGGTGTGCCGAACGAAGCCAACGCCCATCCCCACGCCACATCCAAGGTCGCGGTGGTGCATAACGGCATCATTGAAAACTTTCAGGAACTCAAAAGCGAACTTGAAACCGATGGCCATAAATTTGCATCCGACACCGATACCGAAGCGGTGGTGCATCTAATTACCAGCCATTTGGATCAGGGGCTTTCGCCTGCTGACGCCGTGCAGGCATCGTTGAAACATCTCGATGGCGCGTTTGCCCTGGCGATCATTTTTTCTGGCCACAGCGAACTGATGATCGGGGCGCGGCGGGGAAGCCCGCTGGCTGTTGGCATTGGCGACGGTGAAATGTTTTTGGGCTCGGACGCCATCGCACTTTCGCACCTGACCCGCGATGTGATGTATCTGGAAGACGGCGACTGGGCGGTGCTGAGCCCTGAAGGCGTAGATGTGTTTGATGAAGCCGGAAACGCGGTTGAGCGCGCGGTGCGACATTCTGATTTATCGGACGAAGCCGTGGGCAAGGGCGGTTATGCGCACTTCATGTTAAAGGAAATTTACGAACAACCCCAAGTGATTGGCGACACTTTAACCGGCCTGATTAATCCGGCCGAACGTCGCGTGGCGCTGCCGGACCTTCCGTTTGATTTGGCCACGGTCGAACGCTTAACGCTGGTTGCGTGCGGCACGTCTTCTTATGCGTGTCAGGTGGCCAAATACTGGATCGAAGACCTGGCGGGCATCCCGGTTGAGGTCGATGTGGCGTCCGAATTTCGTTACCGCAAAATCCCGTTTCAAAAAGGCGGTGCGGCGGTGTTCGTTTCCCAATCAGGTGAAACGGCAGATACCCTGGCGGCACTTCGGTTCGCCCGCGAAGGCGGACAAAAAATCGTTTCCATTGTCAACGTGCCGGAAAGCACCATAGCGCGTGAATCAGATGCGGCGCTTTTAACCTACGCCGGACCGGAAGTGGGCGTGGCATCGACCAAGGCGTTCACCACGCAATTGGTAGTGCTGGCGTGTCTGGCCATCGGGTTGGGCCGGGCGCGCGGCACGCTGGACCAAAAAGGCGAAAGCGAACTGGTTGAGGCGCTGGTCGAAGTGCCGGCGCGCGCTGCCGAAGTCCTCAACCACGATGAACGTTTGCGCGAGTTGGCCCAGGAAGTCGCCAAGGCGCGCGACGTTTTATATCTGGGCCGCGCCACCAGCTATCCCATTGCACTGGAAGGTGCGCTGAAACTAAAA
>DAOVVL010000325.1 GCA_030637205.1 Thalassospiraceae bacterium
AGCCGACGCGATGATCGCATCGGGCAAGGAATTACTGGATGTCGTGCGTATTGGTAACGGCATCCACAACAAGAAATACGCAATCACAATCATCGACGAAGTGTTCGGATATTTCGAAGACGCCATCGACCTGTTGGCCGACAGCGGATGAACAGCAAAGGGCGAATGCCTAAAAGCTGCAGCAAACAACAATCGAGAAAGACAAACTAACAACAAGGAGACATGAAAATGAACAAAATCGATAAACCGGATATCAGCCGGCGTAACGTCCTCAAGGGCGCCGGAATGACCGTGGCCGGCGCGACGGCTTTCGCCGCAAGCACTAAGATTGCCGAAGCCGCGGCCACCGCGCCCCGCTGGGCCATGGTGATGGACCTGAGAAAGTGTATCGGGTGTAGGGCCTGCACGGTGTCGTGCAAAGCGGAAAACGATGTTTCCGTTGGCCGTTTCAGGACCGTCGTTCAGGAAAAAACAATGGGTACTTTTCCCAAAACCAAGAAGGGCTTCCTGCCGATCATGTGCAACCACTGTGAAGGCAACGAGAAAGACGGCATTCCGCCTTGCGTTAAGGAATGTCCGGAATTTCCCGGCGAACGCCTGACCTTCGTGACCGCAGACGGCAGCAAGATACGTTACCGTGGTGGCGCCACCTACAAACGCCCCGACGGTTTAATTCTGATCGACAAGGAGCTGTGCATCGGCTGCGGCAAATGCATTGATGCCTGCCCCTATGGCGTCCGCTCGTTCGATCCCTTCGTCAAGGCCGGCAAGAAGCCCGAAAAACAGGCGGCTGACAAATGCGATATGTGCAAGGAACGTGTCGCCAACGGCATCGACCCGGCTTGCGTCAATACCTGTCAGGGACGTGCCCGTATTTTCGGCGACCTGAACGACCCGACTTCAGAGGTCGCGATGCTCGTCAAGGAACATAATCTTGCCAAGAACGTCCTGCTTCCGGAGGAAAAGACCGATCCGCATGTGTTCTACATCGATCCGGACAACATGCTGAAGGAACTCTACACGAAGCGGCAAAAGGGCAAGTTGGACCACTACGTGGACTTGATCCCCTAGGGGCCAACAATTGGATAAGGATTTAGGAAAATGATGAAATTTAACCGTCGTAGTTTTATGACACTGGCTGGGCTTGGCGCCACCGCATTGGCGGCAGGTGTCGGCAGTACCAAGAAGGCCCTTGCCGGAACCGTTAAGTTCCAAAATGGTGGCCGCGACTTTTCGCCGATCACCGGCAAGGAACGCAAGGCAATTCCAACCGCCTGTTGGCAATGTGTGACCCGTGATTCCATGATTGGTTTTGTGGAAGACGGTCGCCTGAAAAAACTGGAAGGCCACCCGGATTCCATCCGTACCTTGGGCAAGTTATGCGCCAAGGGCCAGGCGGGCGTAAATCAGGTCTACTTCCCTGATCGCATCCTTCACCCCATGAAGCGCATGGGCAAACGGGGCGAACACAAATGGAAACGGATTTCCTGGGACGAAGCCCTGAACACCATCGCCGCCAAGCTCAAGCCGCTTCGCGACGCCGGCACACCGGAGCTGTTCATGTACCACTATGGTCGCCACAAAGCATCTCAGTCTTCGACCATGCATGACTTCATGGACGCCTATGGTTCTTCGACCATCGGCAACCACACCTCCATCTGCGAGGCCGCCAAGTGGGTCGGCCAGGAAAGCCTGTGGGGTGGTATGTATGACAACTGGGACTACGACAATACCGATTTCGTGGTCAACTTCGGTTCCAACCAGTTTGAAGCCCACACCAACCATATCCCGACATCGCAACGTCTGATCCGGGCCATGGTCGATCGTGGGGTGCCGCTCTATACCTTTGATGTGCGCCTGTCCAACACCGCCGCGAAGTCCACCGAATGGCTGCCCATCAAACCCGGCCTCGACGGACTGGTGATGCTGGCCATGAGCAACGTCATCATGAACGAGGGATTGTTCAGAAAGGACCACTTCAAGTTCATGCGCGTGACGGCCGATCACCGTGCTACGACCGATCAGAAGATCGCCGCGGTTAAACAACAGGTGGCCAAGTTCACGCCTGAGTTCGCCGAAAAACAAAGCGGCGTTCCGGCGGCCAAAATCAAGGCCATTGCGCGCGGCTTTGCCAAAGCAAAATCGGCTTGCCTGATCACCTACCGCGGCGCGGTCATGCACTACCACGGTGCCGATCAGGAACGTGCGGCGATGTTATTGTCGGCCATCACCAACAACCTGGACACCAAGGGTGGACGGGTCATGGGCGTTGGTGCGGGCTGGAAGGCGCCGCATTCGAAGAAGGCCAAGACGATCAAGGGGCTGCACGTCAAAGACGGCTTCCCCGGTGAAGCGGCCTTTCCGACACACCATGTCAGCCAACAGGTTTTGCCGCTGATCAAGGACGGCCATGCAGGTCGCCCCAAGGTCTATTGGTGGAGCTGTCACAATCCGGCTTATGTCTATGGCGACAACAAGGAGATCACTTCGATCCTCAAGGACGAAACGATCATGCCTTTCCTGATCACCTCGACCATTGTTTATGACGAATCATCGGCACTGGCCGACATCATCCTGCCCGACGTTACCTATCTGGAGCGTTGGGACTGGGAAGACATGGTGTCTGCCAACCAGATTGCCGAATTTTATATTCGTCAGCCTCTGGTCAAGCCTTTGGGCGAGGCGCGGTGCCAGGGTGATGTTTGGCCGGAACTGGCCAAGCGGATCGGCTTC
>DAOVVL010000215.1 GCA_030637205.1 Thalassospiraceae bacterium
AACCTCGATGCGGTTTTGATAATCGAGCGGGATGGCAAGGCCAACAAAGCGGTCTTTTTCAAGCGTGCCGCTTTCGGCATCAGGGATGGATGGCACGTAACTGGCCGCGACCTTCTGGCCGATTTTCAAGCCGCGCGGGCTGAAGACTTCGCTGAGCGCGCGGATGACCTCATTGGCTTCAACGCCCGTGACCCCGGCGCGGCCCAAAATGCCTGCCAGGGTATCGGCGCGCTTCACGGTCAGGGTAAGTTCGTACGTCATCGGGTCTTGAGAAACGCTTGGGCTTTTTGCGCCTAAATCCTGAATTGGCCGTGCGGGCGAAAGGGCCGCCAGCGCGCGCGCAATTTCGGGTGTGCCCAGCGAGATGGGCGCCAGCGAAACGCTGTCTGGTGTGCCCGGCCGGGGTTCGGTGGCGGCATCGGTCTTGGATACTTCCAAAGACACCAGCGCACCGACCGTCAAAACGGTAGCGGTAATAAAGCCCTTGAGTAACATGGGTTGGTAAATCCTATTTGTTCGCAAATGGTTCGCAAAAAGTCCGCGCGAAAGCGTTCAGTTTCTGTCCTGTATCCCAGCATATCTCCAGAGTTCTTAAGGTTTGGTTGCACCCCTGGCAGTGATTTAGCGCACTGCGCAGGCTTGCGGATTGGGGCAAATGGTTATATACAAACAAGAAGCGTAAAATACGCGTGTCCGTGAGGCGTTCCCCCAGTATTCATCTTTAACGCCGCCCAGGAAAAAAGCAGAAACCGCCATGTCAGAACCTGAAACCGTTCGCCAAGCCGAGATCGTGCCGATCGGTGCCGAGAAACAGCTTGCTGAACTAAACGAGATCCTTGAGTTCGCCATCCAACAGCACGGCGCAAATAGCGACGCCGCGAAGCTGTTGCAAAAGCGTATTGAGGATATTCATCTTAACCGCAACAAGATGGCCCAACAGTTAGATACCGCCAAATCCATTCCCACCGATATCCAGTTGACGGTTGAAAAGGGTGCGGTGCTTTATATTGTCATCGGCGGGGTGCTTATTGTTGCGCTGCTGGGATCGTCCACCCTGTTTTTAGGCATGCTGGCGGCGAAGTGGGACACGTTTTAAACGGGCAACTTAACCCACCGCATCATCACTGACGTACGGATTATTTTCACGTTCCCGCCCAAAGGTCGATTGCGGCCCGTGACCGGGCACAAAGGTCATGTCATCGCCCAGTGGAAACAAGGTTTCGCGGATCGACTTGATCAATTCGCCGTGGTTGCCCATGGGAAAGTCGGTGCGCCCGATGGACCCTTTGAAGATCACGTCACCAACGAAGGCAAGGCGGGCATCTTTTTCCACAAAGACCACATGGCCCGGTGTGTGACCGGGGCAATGCAGCACGTCCATGGTGATGTTGCCAAATGAAACCGTATCGCCGCCTTGTAGCCAACGGTCTGGCTCGAATGTGCGCGCGCCAGCCATGCCAAAACGTTCGCCCTGTTCAACAATAAGATCGATCCAGAATTTATCAGCCGTGTGCGGACCTTCAATGGGCACGCTCAAGTCTTCACCCAGTTGCTGGGCGCCGCCGGCGTGGTCGCAATGGCCGTGGGTGATGAGAATGCGTTCGACCTGCATGCCGGTCTCGGAAATCGCCTGTTTGATCTCTTCAATATCGCCACCGGGATCGATCAGCGCACCACGGTTGGTCTCGTTGCACCACACCAGCGAACAGTTTTGTCGCAATTCGGTCACGGGAAGAACGGCAACTTCTAAGGCCATGAGGGCTCCTTCAGGAAAGGTTCAAGTTGCGGGTTCGGCCCACAGATCGTGTTCGTCGGCGCGTGTGATGGTAACGTCTAACATATCGCCGGGGGCCACGCTTTGCACACCTTCAACATATACCAGCCCATCCACTTCAGCTGAATCCCACATGGTGCGCGCGATGACGCCATCGGGGCCGACCGCATCGACCATGACCTGCGTGGTGCGCCCGACCTTGGCGGCCAGCTGCTTTTCACTGACCGCTTGCTGGACTTCCATAAACCGTTCCCAGCGTTGGTCGATTTCCTCGGCGTCTATATGGCCATCAAGTAAATTGGCAGGCGCGCCTTCAACGTTTTCGTATTTGAAGCAACCGACCCGGTCCAGTTCAGCCTGTTCCAGCCAGTCGAGCATAAATTCAAAATCGGCTTCGGTTTCGCCGGGAAAGCCCACGATAAAGGTGGAACGAATGGCAAGGTCAGGGCAAATTTCGCGCCACCGCCCAATGCGCGCCAGCGTCTGTTCCTGATGGGCCGGGCGGCGCATGGATTTCAGAACGCTCGGCGATGCGTGCTGGAACGGAATATCCAGATAGGGAAGAATTTTTCCATCTGCCATCAGTTCCACCAGCCCATCAACAAGCGGGTAGGGGTAGACGTAATGAAGGCGTATCCAGATGCCAAGCTCGCCCAATGCTTTTGCTAGCTCAACAATTTGCGGCTTGCCATGCAAGTCGGTGCCGTAGGCGCTGGTATCTTGTGAAATCACCAACAGTTCCTTGACCCCGGCACTGGCCAGCTTTTCAGCCTCGCCCATAATATCGGCCATGGGGCGGCTTTTCAGCGGGCCGCGGATCTGTGGAATGATGCAAAAGCGGCAATTGTGGTTACAGCCTTCGGAAATTTTCAAATAAGCATAATGGCGCGGCGTCAGCTTGATGCCGCCGGGCGGCACCAGGTCCAGATAAGGGTCGTGCTGGGGCGGCACGGCGCTGTGTACGGCACTGACCACCTGTTCATACGCGTGTGGCCCGGTCACTGCCAGAATTCCCGGATGCTTTTCGCGCAGCGTTTGCTCGTCTATGCCTAAACATCCGGTCACGATGACCTTTGTGTTCTGGTTCATCGCCTCGCCGATGGCTTCAAGGCTTTCGGCGCGCGCAGAATCCAAAAACCCACAGGTGTTCACGATCACCACATCGGCACCGTCTGAGGTATCGGCAATATCATAACCTTCTGCGGAAAGCTGCGTAAGAATGCGTTCGGAATCGACCAAAGCCTTGGCACAACCCAGACTGATGATTCCAACTTTCTTGGGCCCGGCAGATATCGCGTTATTTGATTGTTTGTTGTTCATGGCGCTCGTTATAGTCGCTTAAGCAGCGACTCGCAAACTTGGAATTGAAGCGAAGTTTGATTTGAACGCCGTTTGTCATGTAAAAACACTCACTTGTTAAAACGTCAATTATTCAATTATTTCAAATAGTTATCGCACAATCATGAAGCGATCCAATACTATTTTTTTCACTTTAAATACTTGCCTATGATGCTTGCCACTGACTTGGGGCAGTCAAAGATACTAAAAAAATGGGGGGGCTAGCGCGAAAGCAACAGCCCGAATACTAAGTTGAAGTCTAAAAGTAAAGCTCGCAAAACCAAAGACGGTGCAACGCATGTCGATGCGCATGTGGGTTCGCGTGTGCGGCTTCGGCGTAAACTGCTAGGCATGAGCCAGAAGGAACTGGCCGAAAAAGTTAACCTGACGTTTCAGCAAATTCAAAAATACGAAAGCGGCGCCAACCGCATCGGATCGGGCCGGTTGTATGAATTCAGCCTTATCCTTGGCGTGAAGGTCAGCTACTTTTTTGATGACATGCCCAGTGACACAGCTGCGGGCGGGGCGAAGCCTAAGGGCGGCGCACGCGATAATGTCGAGGACCATATCCCGGTAGAAATCCTTGAAGCCCGCGAAACCCTGAACCTGATCCGCTATTACTACAAAATCAAAGATGCTGTGGTGCGCAAAAAGTTCATGGAATTGCTGCGCGAAAGTGCGCGCGCCTACGGCCCGGATCGCCGCTAGAACCACCCTTTAAACCGCCTGTTTCTTAAAAAGATTGCCAAGCGCGGGCATGCGCGCCAGCATGTGATTGAAGCACTTTGAAATCAGGAGGATCTCCCCCATGTCTCTCAGCGATATCGAAATTGCCCGCGCAGCAAAAATGGCGCCCATCGGTGACATCGCCGACAAGCTGGATATTCCCCACACCGCGCTGACCTGTTATGGCGACTATATGGCCAAGGTCGATCCCGCCACGTCCGGTGCGAACGGTGGTGAACAAGGCCGCCTGATCCTGGTGACCGCCATGTCGCCAACGCCGCTGGGCGAAGGCAAAACCACCACCACGGTGGGTCTTGGCGATGCGCTCAGCCTTCGCGGCAACAAAACGGCGCTGTGCCTACGTGAACCCAGCCTCGGCCCGGTGTTCGGCATGAA
>DAOVVL010000029.1 GCA_030637205.1 Thalassospiraceae bacterium
CGCGTGCCCTTGGTCATTTCTGCATCTAGATGCACGCGTGCAGTATTTTGATACAACCGCGTCGCCAGCTGGTGTTCGGCTTCTTCAATGGTGTGGCCATCCACATGATCGATACGCTCGCCGCTATCGTAATCGTCCCACCGGTGGGGACTGCCGGAAAGTTCATAGTTATAGCCGGAAAGGTCCAGACCTTGCGGAACCGAAAGCTGCTCGGTTGCAACGTTGCGGCTTAGTTCCGGGGTCAAAAATCCGCCGATCTCGGCATCGGGATCACCCTTGTTGACCATCACCCAGCGCACAAAATCAACGACGCGCTCATCGTTTTGGTTGGTACCTTCGGTGCGCACCCACACGATGCCGGTCTTGCCGTTGGAATTGGGTTTCAGCCCGATGATGCTCGATGATGCCTTTAGCGTATCGCCCGGATAAACGGGGCTACCAAAACGGCATGAAGCGTAGCCCAAGTTGGCAATGGCGTTCAGCGACACATCAGCCACGGAGCGCCCGAAGATCATGTGAAAGACCAACATATCGTCAAGCGGCGCACCTTCAAGACCGAGGTTAATGGCAAAGGTATCGGCGCAATTGAACGCAAACCGTGACCCGTAAAGGGCCGTGTACAGCGCCACTTCGCCTTCGGTTACGGTGCGCGGCGTGGCGTGCACAAGCTTTTGGCCGAGGCTGAAATCCTCAAAAAAATTACCGGGATTTGTCTTGTTACCTACGTGTACCACTGACTTTTCCTTCCCCGAGAAATACCTGCCTCACACCCGACCATCCTATCACGTTCGACGTTTAAGTGTTCAGGTCTTCGTCCAGAATTTCAATCTGGGCCGCAATTTTCACTAAACGGCTGGCTTCCGCCATGTGCAGGTTTTCAACCAGTTTGCCATCAACCACGGCGACGCCTTCGCCTTTGGCCTGGGCTGCCTCAAAGGCTTTGATGATGCGCTTTGACCATTCAACCTCTTCGCTCGAAGGTCCATAAATTTCATTGGCCTTGGCAATGGTTTTAGGATGGATCAGGGTTTTGCCATCGAAGCCGAAATCCTTTCCCTGCTGGCACGACTGCGCAAAACCTTCGTCGTCTTGCAGATCCAGATGCACCCCATCAAGAATGGAAAGCCCATAGGCGCGCGCCACCAAAACACAATGGCCCAGCGACAACATCATCGGTACCCGGTCGCGGGTATGGTGGGCATGCAAATCCTTGGCAAGGTCGGATGTTCCCATCACCAGGCACGAAACGCGGGGCGAAGCACTGGCGATCAGTTCAGCGCGCAACACGCCGCGCGGCGTTTCGATCATGCACCAGATACCCATTTCTTCAGGCGCGCCGGCCTCTTCCATTACTTTTTCTAACTGGCGTACCGCGTTGGCGCTTTCGACCTTGGGCAGCAAGATGGCATCGGCACCCGATGTGGCGGCAATGATGATATCTTTATAGCCCCATGTGCTATCGATTGCGTTCACCCGAACCACCACCTCGCGCTTGCCATAGCCACCTTTGGAAATGGCGGCGGCAATATGGTCGCGGGCTTCTTTCTTGGCGTCAGGGGCGACCGCATCTTCCAGATCCATGATCAGGGCGTCGCACGCCAGTGTGCGGCCCTTTTCAAGGGCACGGGGGGTGGATCCGGGCATGTAAAGCACGCTGCGCCGGGGGCGCGATGTATTGGGCATGGGGAGGCCTCCAAATTAAAATCGGTGCGATTTGGCACCTTTAAAAATATGCCCCGATCCACCAATGCTGGCAAGCACTTGGCGTTCATTAATATTGAGTGATATACATGTTGGGATTGGGGAAATTGAGGGGATTTCGTTCAAGGTCAGCACGAGCGGATCAGTTTGGGGGGAGCAACTGAAGCCATGCCTTCAGGATACCTAAGTGAAGTCACGTTTCTGGTGGTTGACGCCAACCCGTTTATGCGCTCGATCGTGCGCAGGGTCCTTAAAAGCTTTGCTGCCAAGGACGTGCGCGAAGCCGAGGACGGCGCAGATGCCATGAGTATGATTTCCATGGGCAACTTCAAACCCGATATCGTCATCACAGACTGGGTAATGGAACCCATCAACGGCGTTGATCTGTGCCGCTGGTTAAGAACCGGTGCCGACAGCCCCGATCCGTACATTCCCATTATCATGATGTCGGCCCATTCAGAACAGGGCAAGGTAACCGATGCCCGCGACATCGGCGTCAACGAATTTCTGGTCAAGCCGATATCGGCCCGGTCCATCCTGAAGCGCATCCGGGTGATCATCGAACGCCCGCGCGCGTTCATCCGAACGGCTAAATATTTCGGCCCCGACCGGCGGCGCGTTGACCGACCGTTTCACGGCCAGGAACAACGCTCCAATTATGAAGCAAAGAGCGAAAGCCAGTTGGCCGAGGCACAGCAAACCGGCCAGGCACAAAAAGGCAAGCCGACCGACAGCGCATAGATAAAGGCGGCGCAGCGTTTGCTGGCAGACCGCCTTTATCTCAAAACTGAAACCACTTTTTATTTAGACAAGTAATCCTCAATCAGGGCTTCGGCAATTTGTACCGTGTTCAACGCCGCACCCTTGCGCAGGTTATCTGAAACCACCCACATGTTAAGGCCGTGATCGACCGTGTGGTCTTCACGGATGCGGCTGACAAACACCGCATCTTCGCCCGCACATTCAGCAGGGGTAACGTAACCTTCGTCCTGGCGGTGATCGATTACCGTGATACCGGCGGCTTCACGCAAGGTTTCACGCGCCGTGTCTTCGTCCAGCGCATTTTCAAATTCAATGTTGATCGCTTCGGCGTGACCAATAAACACCGGCGCGCGAACACACGTTGCAAAGACCTTGATATCGGGATCGAGAATTTTTTGCGTCTCGACCACCATTTTCCATTCTTCCTTGGTCGCGCCATCGTCCATGAACTCGTCGATGTGCGGAATGACGTTAAAGGCGATCTGCTTGGTGAATTTCTTCTGTGTTTTCAGAATCGGTTGGTTCATGAAAATGCCGCGGGTCTGGTTGAACAGCTCATCCATGGCATCCTTGCCGCTGCCCGAAACCGACTGATACGTCGCCACCACCACACGCTTGATGATCGCCAGATCGTGCAGCGGTTTTAACGCCACCAGCATCTGGATGGTCGAACAGTTGGGGTTGGCGATGATGTTCTTGGCCGTGTAGCCGCCAATGGCTTCGCGGTTCACTTCCGGGATTACCAGCGGAACGTCAGGGTCCATGCGAAAATGCGAGGTGTTGTCGATCACGATCGCACCGGCCGCCGTCGCCTTGGGCGCAAATTCAGCCGACACCCTTGCACCGGGGCTCGATAGCACAATGTCAATTCCGGCGAAATCAAAGGTCGCCAGATCCTGAACCTTCAACAGCTTGTCGTCGCCGTATGACACTTCCATGCCGATGGAGCGCGAACTGGCCAGCGCCACAACTTCGGACGCCGGGAAATCACGTTCATACATGGTTTGCAGCAACTCGCGCCCGACATTACCCGTGGCGCCAACAACTGCGACTTTGTAACCCATCTTACTCACTCCTCAATTTTAAGGCCCTGCACTTGAAATCCGGGGGTCTTAAAAACTTAAAACCCGCGGGGGTGTCCGCGGGCTGGTTGCACTCAAAGCATTACCAAATCGCCCGCTAACATGTAGTTGTCGGTTTGGTTGTGGTTTTAACAAGCTGGGACGCCCGGCGAACAACTGCTCGCTGGGGCTGGAAAACCTGAAACCTGATGCTGGCTTCGATCACTTCACATATCCTCTGCTTGATTTCGCCTTTGAAATACCCTTTAGGGGGCCAAAAGGCAAGGGTTGGGTTGGCGGCTTAAGCGAGCTTATCCAACTCAGCCACCACCGCTTCGCCCATGCCCTGGGTGGAAACTTCTTGGGCTCCGTCGGTCATAATATCCGGGGTGCGCAGGCCCTTGCCCAGCACCGTTTCTACCGCCTGGTCCAGCATGTCGGCATCTTCGCCCAGATCGAACGAATAACGCAGCAACATGGAAAACGACAGGATCGTGGCCAGCGGGTTGGCCTTGTTCTCGCCCGCGATATCCGGCGCCGATCCGTGGACCGGCTCGTACATGGCGGGGATACGCCCGGTTTGCTCATCGCGCGACCCGATGCTTGCTGACGGCAACATGCCCAGCGATCCGGTCAGCATGGCGGCGCAATCAGAAAGAATATCGCCAAACAGGTTATCGGTCACGATCACATCGAACTGGCCGGGCCAGCGCACCAGTTGCATGGCGCAGTTGTCTGCATACATGTGGTTCAGCTCAACGTCGGTGTTACCGTCTTGATGGGTTTTGGTTGCGACTTCGCGCCAGAACGCGCCCGATTCCATGACGTTGGCTTTTTCGACCGACGTCACTTTGCCGTTTCGTTTGCGCGCCATATCAAACGCGACATCCATGATGCGCACAATTTCCGGTTCGGAATAAATTTGCGTGTCGAGGCCATAGCGCACACCGTCGCGCACTTCAACGCCGCGCGGTTCGCCAAAATAAACGCCTGCAGTCAGTTCGCGCAGGATCATGATGTCCAGCCCCTTGACCACTTCAGGCTTCAAGGTGGACGCATCAAGAAGTGCATCAAACACAATCGCCGGGCGCAGGTTGGCGAAAAGATCCAGGTCTTTGCGCAAACGAAGCAAACCCGCTTCGGGGCGCGCTGCGCGTTCCACGTTGTCCCACTTCGGCCCACCAACCGCGCCCAACAAAATGGCGTCGGCCTGTTTGGCTTTTTCCATGGTGGCATCGGTTACGGCTGAGCCGTGCACGTCATAGCACGCTCCGCCGACCAGATCTTCTTCGATGTTGAATTTGAAATGGCGTTTTTCGGCCATCCAGTCAACGATGCGCTTGGCTTCATTGATCACTTCGGGGCCGATACCGTCGCCCGGAAGAACGAGCAGATTTTTATTGCTGGACATGAGGTTTCCTTTACGCACTCAGCCACGGCTGAGCGGTTTTTTGTTTTTCTTCGTAAGCTTCGATCTTGCTCGTTTTTTGTTGGGTCAGGCCGATGTCGTCGAGACCTTCCAGCAGGCAATGTTTGCGGAACGAATCAATTTCAAAATGTACCGTGCCGCCATCGGGGCCTTCAATGGTTTGCGCTTCCAGATCTACTGTGAGCGTTGCGTTGGCGCCGCGCTCAGCGTCTTCCATCAGTTTGGCCAGCGTTTCCGCATCGACCTTGATGGGCAACATGCCGTTTTTGAAACTGTTGTTGTAAAAGATGTCGGCAAAGCTGGTGGAAATGATGACCTGAATGCCAAAATCTTTCAGCGCCCACGGCGCGTGTTCACGCGACGATCCGCAGCCGAAGTTTTCACCCGCGACAATGATCGATGCGTTGCGGTACGCCGGCTTGTTCAAAACGAAATCGGGGTTTTCCGAACCGTCATCCAGAAAACGCATTTCATCGAACAGGTTTTTGCCCAAGCCTTCGCGCTTGATGGTTTTCAAGAACTGCTTGGGGATAATCATGTCGGTATCGATGTTGCGGATCGGCATGGGGGCCGCGACGCCGGTGAGTTTGTTAAACTTTTCCATCGCGCTTAATCCTCCGCCTCTAATTTACGCACGTCCGTCAAACAACCTTTGATCGCCGCCGCCGCTGCCATCGCGGGGCTGACCAAGTGGGTGCGCCCGCCCTTGCCCTGGCGGCCTTCGAAATTACGGTTCGATGTGGATGCGCAGCGTTCGCCAGCTTCCAACCGGTCATCGTTCATGGCCAGACACATGGAACAGCCCGGCTCACGCCATTCAAACCCGGCCTCGATGAAAATCTTGTCCAGGCCTTCTTCTTCGGCCTGTTCCTTGACCAGACCGGAACCCGGAACCACCATGGCGCCCACGGTGGCGGCCACTTTGCGGCCCTTGGCAATGCCTGCGGCTTCGCGCAAATCTTCGATGCGCCCGTTGGTGCAAGACCCGATAAAGACCCGGTCAATGGGCGTGCCTTCGATGGCAGCGCCCGCTTTTAAATCCATATAGGCGAGCGAGCGTTCCCACGCGGCGCGCTTTTGCGGATTAGATTCTTGAGCCGGATCGGGAATGTTGCCGGTGATGGGGATGACGTTTTCCGGGCTGGTGCCCCAGGTAATTTCCGGCACCAGCTCAGAGGCGTCCAGTTCGACCACGGCATCAAACTTGGCCGCGTCATCGGATTTCAGCGTCCGCCAATATTCGACCGCCTGTTCCCATGCAGCGCCCTTGGGCGACATGGAACGGCCTTTTAAGTATTCAAACGTTTTCTCATCGGGCGCGATCAAACCGGCGCGCGCGCCTGCTTCGATGGTCATGTTGCAGACCGTCATGCGCCCTTCCATGGAAAGGTTTTCTATTGCCGTGCCGGCGTATTCCACCACATATCCGGTGCCGCCTGCGGTGCCGATCTTGCCAATGATCGCCAGCACGATGTCTTTCGCGCCAACGCCGGGCGGCAGTTCGCCATCAACTTTAATCAACATGTTCTTGGCTGGTTGCTGCAACAATGTCTGGGTTGCCAGAACGTGTTCGACTTCGGACGTGCCAATGCCGAACGCCAACGATCCAAACGCGCCGTGGGTGGCGGTGTGGCTGTCGCCGCAAACAATCGTTGTTCCGGGCAGCGTGAAGCCTTGTTCCGGCCCAACGATGTGGACCACGCCCTGGCGGATGTCGTCGGTTTCAAAATAGGGAACGCCGAAATCAGCAACGTTCTTTTCAAGCGTTTCCACCTGAAGGCGCGATTCGGGGTTTTGAATGCCCTTGGAACGGTCCGTCGTCGGCACATTGTGATCGGCAACCGCCAGTGTCGCTTGCGGGCGGTGAACCGAGCGTCCTGCGGTGCGCAGACCTTCAAAGGCCTGGGGGCTGGTGACTTCGTGGACCAAATGGCGGTCGATGTAGATCAGGCAGGTGCCGTCTTCTTGCACATCCACCAGATGAGCATCCCAGATTTTATCAAACAAGGTACTCGGCGCGCGCATTGCATCCTCAACTTTGATGGTGATCGATCGCCACCCCTTATAAATGGGGTGCGAAAACGAAAAGACCTGAAAAACTGCGCCCCGGAACGCAATAGGATAACTCCAATCCGGGGCGCGTTTGATGCCACGTTTCGTACAAAGAGCTTATTCGCTCTTGGCAGCTTCAGGCTTGGCTTCAGCTTTAGACTTAGCCTTTGCTTCGGACTTTGCCTTGCCCTTGGCTTTTGCGGTCTTTTTCTGCTCAGCCTTGATCACTGCGGCGGCTTCTTTTTCGCCAGCGGTGATCTTGGCTTTGTAGCCATCGGTCTGTTCAGCGATACGTGCGCGCTTGCCGGTGCGGCCACGCAGGTAATAAAGCTTGGCCCGGCGAACATCGCCGCGACGGATCACTTCGATGGTCGCAACGTTGGGCGAATGCAGCGGGAACACACGTTCCACACCTTCGCCGGATGAAAGCTTGCGTACCGTAAACGACGAATTCAAACCGTCGTTTTTGCGCGCAATGCAGACACCTTCAAAAGCCTGCAGACGTTCGCGTGAACCTTCGATCACCTTAACGCCGATACGAACCGTATCGCCGGGGTGAAATTCAGGGGTCTCGCGATTAGCCGTCAATTTATCCAGTTGTTCGTTTTCGAGCTGTTCAATAATGTTCATGGCGCTCTTTCCTTCTTCCTTCGTGTCTTTCTGCCGGGGTTCCGGCTGAATTTAAAAACCGTTTATGGTTCAACTCTCAATTCTTTTTCGATCGGCCTGGCTTTGGGACTTTTCAAAGTCCTGCCACAGGTCGGGGCGGCGTTGGCGGGTAATCTGTTCCGCCTGTGCGCGCCGCCAGGCGCGAATGTTTTCGTGATGGCCGGAAAGTAAAACTTCCGGTACTTCCTTTCCGTCCCAGTCTCTTGGCCGGGTAAACTGGGGATATTCCAGCAGCCCTGCTTCGAAACTTTCTTCTTCCAGCGATGCCTCGCTGCCGATAACACCGGGCAACAAACGCACCGCTGCGTCCAACAACACCATCGCCGCGATCTCGCCGCCCGACAGCACAAAATCACCTATCGAGATCTCTTCGGGCTGGTGCTTGTCCAGCACCCGCTGATCGATCCCTTCGTAACGCCCGCAAAGCAGCAGCGCGCCCGGCCCTTCGGCCAATGTTCTCACCCGGCCTTGGGTGAGCGGCTTGCCTTTCGGCGTAAGATAGATCAAAGGCAGCTTAACCCCTTGATCTTTCTCAGTGTTTTCGCGGGCCGCGGTGATCGCCGCATCCACCACATCGGGGCGCATGACCATGCCAGCGCCGCCTCCGGTGGGAGTATCATCCACGGTGCGGTGTTTATCGCGCGCAAAGGCCCGAATGTCCACCGTTTCCAAGCTCCACAGCCCATTTTCAAGTGCCTGGCCAGCCAGCGAAGCGCCCATCGGACCCGGAAACATTTCCGGGAACAAGGTCAGCACCTTGGCCTTCCACACACCGCTTAATTCATCCTTCAATTCACCCGTCAATTCACTGCGGCCCACGTTCAGGCCTCCTTATGCTTAATCCTCTGGCCCAGCCGGTTCCGGTTCCCCCGGTTCCATGAGCCCATCGGGCGGGACCACGACAATGTGCCCTGCCCCTAAATTCACTTCCGGCACATTGGCCAGCGTAAACGCCACCATAACGCGGCTTTCATCGACCAGTTCGATCTCCAGCACCGCGCCGGCGCCAAAATCGTCTGCCAACACCACCCGGCCCCAATCAGTGCCGTCTTGGAGCACCGCTTTCAGGCCCACCAGATCGGCGAAGTAAAATTCGCCATCGTCCGGTTTAGGCAGTTGATCGCGGCGCAGATAAAGCCGGGTGCCGTTTAAGGCCTCGGCGGCGTCTCGATCGTCTACCCCCTTGATCCGGGCCACCACTTGTTCCTTGTGGCGGCCAACGACCTTCAAGGCAAAGCCGGGGTTTCCGGCCTCGTCCAAGAGCGACCCGTAAGCCGCAAGGTCGCCCGGGTCCGCGGTGAAGCTCTTGATACGAACTTCACCTTTCAAGCCCCGCGCGGCGCCAATGACGCCGACACACAGAAGCTCACTATCCGGTCCCGTTTTGACCATGGATCAACTCCCGGCCCTTAAAAGCACGAGGGCCTTAGCCCTCGGCGGTTTCCTTGGCTGCATCTTCCGCAGGCGCTTCGGCAGGTGCTTCTTCAGCAGGTGCTTCGGCAGCAGGTGCTTCGGCAGCAGGTGCTTCGGCAGCAGGTGCTTCGGCGGCAGGTGCTTCAACAGCAGCTTCTTCAGCAGGCGCTTCGGCGGGTGCTTCTTCAGCAGGTGCAGGTGCCGCAGCAGCTTCGGCCGCAGCTTCAGCCTTGGCAGCCGCTTTTGCTTCGCGTTCCTTGATGCGTTCCAGCGTGCGTGCCTTGGGCTTGTCCTTCTTGGTCTGGGTCGGGATCACGCGGGCTTCCATGATGCCGGCGCCGGCGAGGAAACGATGCACGCGATCTGACGGCAGTGCGCCCTGGCTGATCCAATGCTTGATGCGGTCTTCTTTTAATGTGACGCGCATTTCGTCGTCTTTGGCCAGCATCGGGTTATAGGTGCCGACACGTTCAATGTAGCGACCATCGCGGGGCATACGGGAATCCGCAACCACGATCCGGTAGTACGGGCGCTTTTTCGCGCCGCCTCGGGAAAGCCTGATTTTCAAAGCCATGTTTTGTTTGTCCTTCGTGTTTAATGTTGATGTCTAAATTTCAAATGTTGTTGTTGTCTTGATGTCTTAAATTCGTTGTTACCTGAAAGGCGGCAGATTTGGCATTTGACCGGGGCCTGGCATGCCCCCCATCATTCCTTTTTTGCCCATCTTGCCCGCCTTCTTCATCATCTTTTTCATCATGTCGAACTGTTTAATCAGCCGGTTGACCTCTTGCACGGTGGCGCCGGAACCGGCCGCAATGCGCTTGCGCCGAGACCCGTTCAACAGCTTGTGGTTGGTGCGTTCTTTTGCCGTCATGGAAAGGATAATCGCCTGTTGGCGCGCGATGGCGCTGTCATCAATGTTGGCGTCCTTGATCTGGTTCTTGATCTTGCCCATGCCCGGGATCATGCCCATCAGCCCTTTGAGATCGCCCATCTTGCGCAACTGGCCCAATTGATCGGCCATGTCTGAAAGCGAGAACTGGCCCTTGAGCAATTTCTGGGTTGCGGCTTCGGCGTCTTCCTGGTCGATGACCTGGGATGCACGTTCCACCAGGCCGACTACATCGCCCTGACCCAAAATGGTTCCGGCAACGCGCTGCGCGTCGAACACGTCCAACTCGTCAAGCTTTTCGCCGACGCCTAAGAATTTGATCGGTGCGCCGGTTTCAGCGCGCATGGAAAGGGCCGCGCCGCCGCGCGCGTCGCCATCAATCCGCGTTAACACGATGCCGCTGATGCCGACTTTTTGCTTAAATTCGCGCGCCACGTTGACCGCGTCCTGTCCGGTCATGGCATCGGTTACCAACAGCGTTTCACCGGGGTTGACCGCTTTGCTAATGTCAGCAACTTCGTCCATCAATTCCTGATCAATGTGCAGACGCCCGGCGGTATCCAACAACACCACGTCATAGCCTTCTGTGCGCCCAACTTTCATGGCGCGCTTGGCGATAGCCACGGGGCGTTCGCCAAACACAATCGGCAGCGTCGTGATTTCGGTTTGTTCGCCCAATTGCTGAAGCTGTTGCTGGGCGGCCGGGCGGTAAATATCCAGCGACGCCATCAGAACTTTTTTCTTATCGAACGTGGTGAGGCGCTTGGCGATCTTTGCCGTGGTGGTGGTTTTACCCGAACCCTGAAGACCTACCATCAACACCGCATTGGGTGGATTGCCATGAACGCGCAGCGGTTCAGGCTCGGCGCCCAGCATTTCGACCAGTTCGTCGTGAACGATCTTGATAACCATCTGGCCCGGCGTTACGGATCGTAAAACGTCTTCGCCCAGCGCGCCTTGTTTGACGCGCGCGATGAAATCCTTGACCACAGGCAGCGCAACGTCGGCCTCGAGCAACGCCACGCGCACTTCGCGCATGGCGGCATCGATATCAGTTTCGCTCAAGCGGCCCTTTTTGGTAAGGCCGTCAAGTATTCCGCCCAGTTTGTTGCTCAAGCCTTCAAACATTAAAAGTCTTCCTCAAAACGTATTGCACGCCAGCGCGCGAAACTCGCGGACTGGCGGTGCCCCTCGGGGCATTAGCCTGCTCCAGAATTTTGGGTGAAGCGGCGGCAATCTAGGCTTGGCAGGGGCTAAAGTCAAGGCCGGGTGCCGGGACGCGACCGCCCATTTCGGGGTGTAGCCAAATACTCAACAAAAGCTGGATATACGGGAAATATTACGCGTGGTGAATATTGCTGTGGTCATTGCGGCCAAATGTATGTTTCTATACATACAACCCGTTGGACTAAACTGTAAGAGTTTGATTGAAATGAGCAAAAGAGCGCGCCGCGAGACCCCGGAACCCGTCGATCAGCATGTTGGCAAACGCATGAAAGCCAGACGCGTCGGCCTGCGCATCAGCCAGACCGATATCGGCAAGAAACTGGGCGTGACCTTTCAGCAAATCCAGAAATATGAGAACGGCTCAAACCGTATCGGTGCGAGCAACTTGTTCAAGCTGGCTGGGGCCTTGAAGGTGCAGGTTTCGTACTTTTTTGATGAAATGCCCAAAAGCGGCAGTCGTGGCTTTGCCGAAGGCGATCAGGACCAACTGGCCCGCGACCCCATGAGCGAACCGGAATCCATCAAGCTGGTGCATAATTTTCACCGCATCACCAACCCCGGTGTGCGCCAACAGGTGTTTCAACTGGTGAAATCGCTGGCAGATGCCAATGCCGAC
>DAOVVL010000060.1 GCA_030637205.1 Thalassospiraceae bacterium
ACATCGGCGGCACCACTGGTATCCAACGGGGTTGAGGAATCAATGGTCAGCGTTCCGGTAGATGCATCAACGGCCGAGATCAGGTACGTGCCGTCATACCCGGTGCTGCCGGAAATTTCGATGGTCTGGCCGGCCGTTACGCCCACCAGTGCATTGGTATCGGCGTTGGTGGTTCCAATGTTGCGAAGCTGGATGGTGTCATCGCCACCACCAGCGGCGCCATTGTCGTCAAACACAAATTCGTTGCCGGTTGAAACCGCGATGCCGCGCGCGGCAATCGTTATGTCGGTGCCATCTTCGTCGGTTTCAACACCAGACGCCGGAAGTCCGCTAACGGTGACTTGCGATCCGTCGGAGCTGACGGCGGTAACGGTGTAGGAGCCATCATAGGCTGTAGAGTTGGCGAGCGTGATGGTATCGCCGACCTGTACGCCATCAAGCGCGCTGGCAATGGCCGTACCGGTGTAATCCTGCACGGTGATGGTTCCGGCGCTATCGTCGATCACGGTCTGCTGGCCGACCGTATAATCAAGATAGGTGTCACCTGATGTTAGCCCCTCATCGGTCAGGTAGTTTGAGACAATGGCAAGGTTGGTGCCATCGTTGGATGTAACCGTATAGGTGCCATCATTTTGTGTGGTTCCGGCGACGGTAAAGACGCTGCCAACCGCGATGGCGCTAAATGCGTTGGCGGTCTCAGATGTGATGGTATCGGTTGAACGATCAAATTCAAGATCACCAAAATCGCTGACGGTCAGAACGTTGCCATCGGTATCGGTAATGGTTGCAGCGGTATTGGGCGTTAAGGTCAGCACATCACCGGTTACGTCGGAAACGATATAGGTGCCATCATCGGCTGCCGTGCCGCCGATCTGAATGGTATCGCCGTTGGAAAGGGCGGAAAACGCACCACCCGTGGCCGCCGTCACCGTATCGGCGCCGGTGACAATGGTCAGATCGCCCATTTCGGCGTCGCTCAGGATGGTGCCGTCGTTTAACGTAATCGTGCCTGCATGCGCGCCCGTCAGGGCTTCGCCGACCAAAGTGTCGACGAGGGTTTCATCGGTCAGCATTTCAGTGACCAGCGTTATGGACGAGCCATCAGATGCAACGCTCTTAACCGTTTGCTGGCCATCGTTGCTGGACGTGCTGCCGATTTGGATGGTCGTACCTGCGCTCAGGTTTGAAAACATGCCAGGCGTTGCAACGATGGAACTGTCGCTGGACGTCCATGCGTCACCATCGCTGTCCTGACTAAAGCGCAGCCAGTTATCCGGGTTAATGGTCGCGCTGGCATCGTTCAGGGTGTTGCTGGAAAGTTCGGCCCGCGCCAGGTGCGCATCACGTGTGGTGGGGTATTCATTGATATAACCGTCGTAACGGGCCTGGAAGGCGGCAAGCGTGGTTAACTGCAGATCGACCGACGGCGTATTGATCTTGGAGCCCGAAAACATATAGCGGCCATCAGACTGGGTGTTGAGATAGGATTGCAGGTCGCGCATGGTGCGAAACGCCCAGCTCTGAATATATTCGCTTTCGGTTTCCGAGGCGTTGACGACATCAAAATCGCGAAGGGTTTTTCTGAAATCATCAATGGTCGAAGTAATACCGCCAAGGGTATCGGACTGGATCTGCATCCGCAAATTGGCAGTTTCATTATCCTTGACGTAGGTTGCCATCGTTGAGCGGGTTGCCTCGTTATAGATCAGCTGCTGGGTTTGCAGGGCGATGTGCGTATAGTTCTGCGAAACCATGCCTGAGGTAAGCTGTTGCTGCGCGTGAAAGGTACGTGCCTGCGTGCTCAACATATACTGATTGAGCGTCAGGCTAGATGCGTAAGTTGCTATGCGTGACATAACCAGCCTCCTTAGCGGATGATGCTTTGAAGGGCGTCCAGCATATTCTGGATCACCGACATAATCCGCGCCGATGCGGAATATGCCTGTTCAAAAATAATCAGGTTGGAAAGTTCTTCATCAAGGTTGACGCCGCTGGCGTCGTTGATCTTTTTATTCAGGCTGACCGTCAGCGTTTCCTTGTATTCGACCTGAATTTCGTTATCGAGTGCAAGGCTTGAGTTCAGCGAAATGATCGCACCACTTTGCTCGACGAATGTACGGTTAAAGGCCCCGATGCCACCGGCGCTGTCAAAGCTGGCGGCAGTTGCCATCGCCGTTGCCAATTCGGAAATCGCGGTATTGTCACCAGTGCTGATGACATATTCACCAGCAGCGCCCAGTGTTGCATCCCATTGTACCGCCCCGCGCGTTACCAGTGATGGCAATGTTTGAATATCGCTTCGCACCGAAAGGGTTTCGGCAAGTGCAGCTTCGGAAACGTGCATGTCAATATCAGTCAGAAACGTTCCTGAAACTTCCGTGAGGCTGAGTTCTTCACCCGTTGCGTGGGAAATACGCAAGCGAAATCCGGTACCATCTGGAATCACGGCAGCAAACACGTTTGAGATGTTGTCATTAATGTTGGTTGCAATATCGCTAAGGGTATCGCCTGCGGCAATGCTAAGCGTCACGTCGCCTGAGCCGCCGGGATCAAGCGGCAAGGTCGAGGTTCCGTCAACAAAACGGATTTCCGATGCGGAAGCAACGAAGGTTGAACTGATCAGGGCTGATTCATGGATATTATCGCGCGCGGTGTCTTCGAAAAAATCGTTAAAGCCGAAAAAGTTTGAAAATCCGCTGACCGTCTCATCAATGGTGCCGTCACCATCTGCATCAAAGCCTATTTCAGCGTCGGCGCGGGTCGAACCGTCGGTAGATGAAACCTGGTCGCGAAAGGCCAGCGAAAGGGTCAGGCTGCTAAGCTCGATGGCCATTTTGCCCTCGCTGTCCAGCGCAACCGTGGCCGATGCGGCGCCATTTTCCTGAAGCCAGTCTTCCACGGTGGCGGCGACTTCGGCGATGGACCATGCGCCGTGCGTCGTTTGTGTGCCGGTGCCATACATTCCCGATGTCATAATGGTATCTAACGTGGTGGCGGCAGATTGGTTGCCGTCGCTGTCAAACAGAACAATGGCCACATCATCGACACCGCTGGTGGCGTCCAGGGTGATGGTTTGCGCCTGCACGTTTGCAACATCGGAGGTGTCAAGAAAGATGCGCGAACCGTTCATGGCAGTAAGTCCGGGGAACGGCACACCTGCGTTGTGAACGGCGTTAACGGTGTCGCGCAACGTGGCGGAAAGTTCATCCAGCTGTGATTGCATATTGGGCAGGATTGTGTCGCGAAGTTCCAGCAGGCCTTGCAAGCGCCCGCTTCGCAATCCAGGTCCGATGTCGTTGGAATCTGCTACGGTCCCGACATATATACCGGAAAGATCACCTTCGGCTTCGGTCACGGAAGCTGAAATGTAACTGGCTGCATTGAACGTGATGTCGTGGCTATCTGCATCGATCAGCGTGTGTCCGGTGCCGCTAAACACGATCATGTCGCCGTCACCGCGAATGAAATATTTTATGTCGATTAATTCAGAAAGTCGGGTAACGGACTGATCACGCTGATCTTCAAGGCTGGTCAGGTCGCGGCTGATGACCGATCCCTTCACGATACTGTCGTTTAGGGTGGAGATGTTATCCACCAGCAACTGCATTTCCGCTGCAACCAGGGCAATTTCATTATCGGCTTGCAGGCGTAAATCCTGAATCGTGCCGCTCATGTAATTGAGCTTGTCTGCAATTTGTTCGCCCTGATAAACGACTTCTCGTTGTTCAAGGGTTTTTTCTGGCGAAACGGTCAGTTGTTCAATTGCCGACTGAAAATCCGCAAGGATGTGGCTGATCGACGAGTTATCCTGGAGCGTGCCAAAGGTATCTTGCAAGCGTTGGAAATAAGACGTCTGGCTGCTGTAGGAATTCAGCGTGCTCAACTCACCGCGCAGGGTTTTCAACAGGCCTTCGTCAACATTGCGGGTAACGCTGGCAAGTTCCACACCGGCACCGATGCCGTTGACGACGCGCTGCTGGATGTTGGCAATTTTGCGCGAATAGCCTTCGGTGTTGACGTTGGAAATGTTGCTGGCGATCGAATCCAGGGCCGCCTGATTGGTCATCAGGCCGCTGGATGCGGTTCTAAGGGCTAGTGTCAGATTGCCAGTCATGGTTCGCGGTATCCTTTCTGGGTTCGGCTAGTGTGTGTCCGTTCTGGTCACAGGGTTTGGTCGATCGAAATCGGCAATCCCTTTGGTGCTGTTGTCGTTTCCGATTGCAAATGGCCGCTTTGCGAATAGGCATTGCTTTTCGGTGCCTGGTCGCGGGTAATTCCGGCCAATGTTTCAAAAAACATCTGGCTTGCCTTGATGTGTGCCGCCAGGTTGCGCACGTTTTCGCCCATCAGGCCCTCAATATCGTGCACCAGATCCTTGAGCTGGGTTAAGGGTTTGATGTCGGATTTTTCAAGGTTGATATAATTGTCAATCAGCGTCCGACCGCGGCTTTCATAGGCGCGGCACAGAACATCTTTTTCTTCCTGATGTTCACCGATGGATGCGAATTCACCTTTATCCAGTGCGCTGTTTTCAATGCGCAGGATACGGACCAGACGTTCGCAAATAAAAATCATGTCATCGACTTTGCGGGGAGTTTCATCAGTGGTTTGGTTTTGGATTTCACTCATGGCTGATTAGCCTCCTGTAAACGGATCATTTCGTTTAAAACGTTGTCTGCAATGCCGACACCGCCGGCATTTGCAACGGCCTTGCCGTACTCATCAATCTGTAAAGAACGCCACATTTTTTCGGATTGACCGCCACCAAAGGGGGCTTCGGTTTTGATGCCTTCAAACATGGGGCGCATCATTTCGGAAATGAACAGGGCTTCGAATTCCTGCGCGGCTTCGCGCATGGCATCCATATCGCCGCCGGGTGCCAACTGCTTGGCCGTGGGTACGTTGCGGCCCTGTTGCAGGGCCATGGTGTTTTGAAGCTGAATTTCGATGCCGCTCATCACAGCACCTCAATGTCGGCTTGTAATGCACCGGCTGCTTTTACGGCCTGCAAAATGGTGATCATGTCGCGCGGGCCAATGCCCAGTGCGTTCAGGCTGTTAACAAATTCCTGAAGTGTGACGCCGGTCTCGACAATGCCTAAGCGCTGGGCGCCGCCTTCATCAATGGTAACCTCGGTGCGCGGCACCACTTCGGTGGTTCCGGTTTGGGAAAACGGTCCGGGCTGGGAAACCTGCGGGGTTTCGGTGATGCGGATGGTCAGGTTGCCCTGTGCGATGGCAACGGTGGAAAGGCGAACGTTCTCGCCCATGACGATGACGCCGGATTGTTCATCAACGACGACCCGGGCAATCTGGTCCGGTTCGATCTTGAGCTGTTCAATATCGGTGATCAGATCCACAACCCGGCCTTGGTACGCAGCGGGCACTTCCACACGCACGGTCGCGGGATCGGTGGACGTCGCCGCCAGCGTTCCAAGAAATGCGTTGACCGCCTGGGCCATGCGCCGCGACGTGGTGAAATCGGGGTTGCGCAAGCTGACCTTGACGCTTTGCATCGCCGCCAGATCAAAACTGATCTCACCTTCTACGATGGCACCGTTGGGGATGCGACCGCTGGTGGGGACGCCCTTGGTCACTGTTTCTGCAGCGCCGCCGGTGGTAAATCCGCCAACCGCGATGCCACCTTGGGAAACGGCATAAACGTCGCCGTCGGCACCCAATAGCGGGGTCACCAAAAGTGTTCCGCCCAGCAGGCTGGCTGAATCGCCCAGTGCGCTGACCGTCACATCGATGCGTGTGCCCTTGGAAGCAAACGGGGGCAGCGTGGCGGTAACCATCACGGCGGCCACGTTTTTCGAATCCAGGCCGCTGTCGGTGGGTTTTACGCCCAGACGGTTGAGCATGGATTTGAGGCTTTGTTTGGTGAAATGGCCGTCGCTGAGGCTGTCGCCGGTACCGTTGAGGCCGACTACTAGGCCGTAGCCGACCAACATGTTGTCGCGCACACCTTCAAAATCTGCAATGTCCTTGATCCGCGATGCGGCGCTGGCAGGCGCCCAAATCGAAAGGGCGACCAGCAGGGCGAGGCTTACAGTGCCCGCGACCAGCACCTGAACGACCTGACGGCGCAGGCGCCCGGCAAACGTTGGGGCGATCGCGGCGTCGCTCTGGGGCCATATTTTCATATCTGGCATGTGGTCCATCATGTGTTCAATCGTGCGGTTCATGGGTTTTTCCCGTTCCATGGGCGCCATTGCGGGGCGCGGTTGCTCTTAACTAATGCGAATTCCGTGCCAACCGAATTTAAACCGTAACATACTGATTTTATTGAGCTTTACTTCAAAAACCGGACACCCTGGGCAGCCTTTGGCTGGGCACAGCTTGCCTAAGGGGAAGAAATTGCCGGGTTTTTGAAGAAACAGACGCAAGAGCCGGATGATTAAGCCCTAAAACCGGCCAAAAATAACGCCGTCTCAGGTGCCGCGCCTATTTGAGATCGCGCACCGTGGTGGTCATTTCATCGAGTGTGCGAAACACCGTGGCGGACGCGTTATAGGCGCCTTGGGCGATGATCATTTTGGAAAATTCTTCCGCCACATCGACGTTGGAAAGCTCCAGGCTCTGGGGTGAAATGGTGGCAAAGCCATTAACAGAAGCAGTGGTCAGCGTGACGTTACCCGATTCCGGGGTTTGCAAAAACAAGTTGCCCGACAGCTGCTCCATATTATCGGGGTTGATGAAGACCCCCAACGCCAGCTGGTACAACGGGCGTGTCAGGCTGCTGGTGAAATTACCCTGAAGATTTCCCAACTCATCAAAATCAATAGAGCTCAGGTTTCCGGTGCCATATCCGTTTTGTGAATACAACTGCGGGAAAAATTCACCGGCAAACTGGGTCATATCAGAGATATCGACGGCAAAGGTGGTGGTCAGCCCGTTGCTCCAGGTGATGGAGTTGTTCAGTGCTGCGGGGCTCGAGATCGCACCCAAACTATCAAACGTTAACGTTACCGGCGTGGTGTCGACAATGCCATCGTCGTTGGCCGTGGTGGTTGCTACTGCGATGGTATTGTCAGTGGTGGAACCCAGCGTGGTGGAAACAGCTGACGTAAACCCGGTTCCGGCGTTGGCCGCGGTCAAAACGATTTCGCCTGTCGCACCGGCGCTGGCGGTCACATCGACAGACATGACCCAGTCGGCGTTGATGGCAGCTACCATGGCGTCTCGAACGCCATCCAAATCACCCTCTGATCCGGTGGTGGTGTAGGCGACGGTGCGCCCGCCCACCGTGATGGAATACTGGTCGCCCGCCTCATAGGTGCCGGCAATGGTGACGGTATCGACCTGTGCGGTCGGGGTGTCTTGATAGCTGGCGGTGACGGTCCAGGTGTTATTGGTGGTGGTTTTCTCAAAACTGGTAATCAGCGTGTGTGCGTTGCCGCCACTATCATAAACGTCCATGTTGTAGACATGGCTTTCGCCGGGCACTTCTTCGGACGGAAGGTTGGCAATGAACTTAGCCGTGGTGGTGCCGACGCCGGCTGAACTGAACGCGTACTGATCGATGCGAATGGCACCCGGCGTTCCGGTGGTGACGATATCGGTAGAACCCGGTGTCGCCGCCCAACCCTGAACGTAGTAGCCGTTTTTATCGACCAGATATTTTTCCTGGCTGGTAATGGTTGAAACCCCGTCATCGGCCAGAACCGTGATTTCGGGGCCGGGTTTGGTTTGAAACGAGCCATCGCGTGAATAGTACGTATCGCCGCTGCCATCGATTTCAGTATTGAGAACAAAAAAGCCTTCGCCAAAGATGGCGATATCAAGTTCGCGCCCGGTCCCGATGACCTCGCCCTGCAGGCTCACCTGCGGGCGCGTGATTGGCTTGACGCCACCCATATCGGATGCATTTCCGGTCATTGTGCGGCTGACCACGGTCTGAAATTCGATGTCGTGCTTTTTGTAGCCATTGGTGTTGATGTTGGCGATGTTCATGCCAATGGAATCAAGGGACTGGGCCTGGGTCATCATGCCCAATACGCTGGCTGCAAATCCTCCAAACATTGAACTCGGCTCCTGTGAACAATTTTTACCGCACGCATGGCGCCTGTGGCGCATACGTATCCAGTATTTAAAAAGCAAAAATGATGCCAACTGGCATACTGGCATAGTGCTTTGATTTTAAAGAAATTTAGCTATTGGCCGATAGGCAAGCATTGCCGCATTTCAGCCAATTCCGCCATGACGAAGCAAAAATTGCCGGGTACAGGTGCGAAACTTGGTGCGAATTCGAACGCGGATTTGCGGATTTAAGGAGTACTTTCAAAGATAAAGGCCTGCGCCTGCTCGGCACCGACGTTCATGATCGAGCCGATAGCGGGCAGGGAAATGCCGTGGGTGCGAACATGGAGCAACTGTTCAGCGCCGTTTGCATCCTTGATGACGATATGCAGGTGGCTGGAGCTGCCCAGCGGGTGCGCAGAAACGACCCGGCCCTGTGCGCCCGCGTTGCCCGCATCAGCCATGTCTGGGTTCATTTCATCGCCCAGGTTTTGGCCTAAGTTTTCGCGGGGGCTTGAAACGCGGATGTGTTCAGGGCGCAACAAGACATCGACCGACGTGCCATTGGCTTTGCCCGGTGCATCAAAAGTGCCCATCGCGGTTGCGACCGATCCATCCTTAACCGTTCCGCGAAATTTATTGATCGGCCCGAACAGTTCGGCGACGAAGGCGTCAACCGGGTGGAAGTAGGTCTGCACCGGGGTTCCGGC
>DAOVVL010000207.1 GCA_030637205.1 Thalassospiraceae bacterium
AGTATAATTCCAGCAACTCCGGCTCATGGCTCAGCAGGAACGGCAAGCCGCCCGCGCGCACCACCGATGTGATGTGGTTCTGGCGGATCGCATACCACGGGAATTTGGAATATTCGCCGGGTTCGTTCCAATCGAGCGTGACGCCGATCACGGGGGTGAGTATTTCCTGGTTCATGGCTTAACGGTAGTCCCCAGCTCGGTCGCTGTCTAGCTCTTGACGTCAGCATCCGCTCTCTGCAAAGTCGGGCCATGAGCGAAATTGATGCCAAAAACCGTAGCTTCATGCAAGCCGCCTTGACCCTGGCCCAAAATGCCGCCCAGCGCGGCGAAGTCCCGGTCGGCTGCGTGATCATAGATGGTGAAAGCGGCGAGGTGATCGCCAGCGCATCCAACCGCACCGAAGAGATAGACGACCCCACGGCGCACGCTGAAATGCTGGCCATTCGCGAGGCAGCCAATAAAGCAGGCTCGGCGCGGCTGCCCGGTTGTGATCTGTACGTGACGCTGGAACCGTGCCCCATGTGCGCCCAGGCCATTTCGTTTGCGCGCTTTCGCCGGGTGTATTTTGCGGCGTACGACCCTAAATCCGGCGGGGTCGATCACGGCCCGCGTATTTTCGAGCAGCCCACGTGTCATCACAAGCCGGAAGTTTATGGTGGGATCGAGGAACAGGCGGCGTCGGAGCTGTTAAAGAGCTTTTTCAAGGAACGTCGCTAACCCGGCTTAATGTCCGCTAATTTCTGAATGCAGCGGGCGGGTGTCTTCAAACAACTGCATTTGCGCGTCGGTGGCCTTGGTCTGGTGGTTGGCTTTCCAGTCCGCATAGCTCATGCCATAGACTTGCTGGATGGCATCGTCTTTTGACAATTCCACACCTTGTGTTTCAGCAGCCGCCAGCAACCACTTATAGAGACAGTTGCGGCAAAAGCCTGAGAGGTTCATCAGGTCGATGTTTTGCACATCGGTGCGTTTTTGCAGATGGCCAACAAAGCTGCGCCATGCAGCCGCTTCCAGTTCGGTGCGGGTTTGCTCGTCCATATTCTGAGCTCCTTGTTTTTGTTATTTTTTGGCTATCTCAGCGATCCAGCGCGCGCCAGCCGATATCACGGCGGCAAAAGCCTTCGGGCCAGTCGATGGTATCGACTGCCTTGTAGGCGATGGCCTGCGCGTCCTTGACCGATTTGCCCATGGCCGTGATGCTCAGCACACGTCCGCCCGACGAAACGATCTTGTCGCCATCGGTTTGAGTGCCGGCATGAAACACAGTCACGCCTTCGATGGCATTGGCGGCAGCAAGGTTGTTGATGCCGGAGCCTTTTTCGTAATGGCCGGGATAACCGTCAGCTGCCATCACCACCACCAGTGCGGTTTCTTTATTCCACTGGATATTGGCTTTATCCAAGGTGCCGTCCGCGCACGCAAGCAGCGCATCAAGCACGTCTGATTTCATACGCGCCATCAGCGCCTGGCATTCGGGATCGCCAAAGCGGGCGTTAAATTCCAGAACCTTGGGGCCTTGATCGGTAATCATAATGCCCGCAAACAAAACGCCTTTGTATGGGCAGCCTTCTTCGGCCATGCCTTTGATGGTGGGCTCGATAATTGTTTTCATGATTTTGTCGTGCATGGCCTGATCAATGACAGGTGCCGGGGAATACGCGCCCATGCCACCGGTGTTGGGGCCGGTGTCGCCATCGAATGCTGCTTTGTGGTCTTGGGCGGATGCCAGTGCCACCGCATGGGTGCCGTCAACCAGCGCAAAAAAGCTCGCTTCCTCACCTTCCATGAATTCCTCGACCAGCACTTCATCGCCGGCACCGCCAAAGGCGCGTTCGGTCATAATGTGATCGATGGCGGCGTAGGCTTCGTTTTTGTTATGGCACAGGATCACACCTTTGCCTGCCGCCAGCCCGTCAGCCTTGACCACCACTTTGTGTTCATTGCGTGTGATGTATTCCTTGGCCGCGTCCGGTTCGTTGAAGCGACCGTACTCAGCCGTCGGGATGCCGTATTTGGCCAAAAGGTCTTTCATGAACCCTTTGGAGCCTTCTATTGCGGCTGCCTTGGCGCTGGGGCCAAATGCCTTGATGCCAGCCTTGCCCAGTTCGTCTGCCAGACCGCTGACCAGCGGGGCTTCGGGGCCGATGACCACAAAATTAATTTTTTCAGATTTGGCGAAGTGAACGATGCCCTTTACGTCTTCGGCTGAAATGTCCACGCACTCGGCCACATCCGCGATGCCCGCATTGCCCGGTGCGGCGTAAAGCTTTTTGCATTTGGGTGACTTGGAAATGGCCCAACACAGCGCGTGTTCGCGTCCGCCGCCGCCTACTACCAGAACCTTCATGGACATTCGTCTCCTTCGGGGTAATCTTGTTATTATTCTAATGCGGCTTGTTTTGCCGGGCCTTCTCGTATCATACATACTGTTGGACATGAGTGAACACCAAACCCACACCGAATTAGACGAAAACGGCGGCGAAACGGCCTCAGCCGTCTATTCCGTATCGGAAATATCTTCCCTGATCCGCCAGGTGGTTGAGGATGAGTTCGGATATGTGCGTATTCAGGGCGAAATATCGGGTTTTATGCGGGCCGCATCGGGGCATCTGTACTTCTCGCTGAAGGACGAAGATGCCTTGATCGAAAGCGTTTGCTGGCGCGGCACGGCATCGAAGCTCACTATTAAGCCCGAAGACGGGCTGGAAGTCATCGTCACAGGGCGCATCACCACCTATGGGCCGCGCTCAAAATACCAGATCGTGGTCGAACAGATGGAAGTGGCGGGCGAGGGCGCGCTGCTAAAGTTGCTGGAAGACCGCAAAAAGAAGCTCGCTGCCGAAGGCTTGTTTGATGAAAGCGTAAAACAGGAACTTCCCTATCTGCCCACCGTGATCGGTGTGGTGACGTCACCTACCGGGGCGGTGATCCGCGATATCTTGCACCGCCTTGAAGACCGTTTCCCGGTTCGCGTCATTGTGTGGCCGGTGGCGGTGCAGGGCGAAACGGCGGCCGCGCAAATTGCAGACGCGATCCAGGGATTTAATGATTTAGATGTTGATGGCCCGGTGCCGCGCCCCGATCTGTTGATCGTTGCGCGCGGCGGCGGTTCCATCGAAGACTTGTGGGCGTTTAATGAAGAAGTCGTGGTGCGCGCCACCTCGACAAGCGAAATCCCGTTGATCTCAGCCGTGGGTCACGAAACCGATACCACCTTAATCGATTACGCATCTGATCTTCGCGCGCCCACGCCTACGGCGGCTGCTGAACTGGCGGTTCCGGTGAAAAGCGAACTGGTTGCCGATCTGGCGGATGAAGCCGCACGGCTCGTGCGCGCCGCATCGCGTATTCGCCTTGATCGCCAGACCCGGCTAACTGGGCTGGTGCGTGCGTTGCCCAAGCCGCGCACCTTGTTAGGCCTGGCCGCCCAACGCCTCGATGACTGGTCAGCTCGTTTAGACGGCAGCCTCAAAGGCGGGGTTGAATATCGCCGCCGCAGGTTAGGCGAGGCCACGGGCGGATTGTTATCGCCGCGCCTTCGGTTGGGATATGCCGCGACTAATCTGGCCAGCCAGTGGCACCAGTTAAGCCGTGCGGGTAAATCGCAACTGCGGGCAAGGTCGGCCAAGCTATCGCAACTGGCGCGCCTGATGGATGGGTTGTCGTACCAACGTGTGCTGGATCGCGGGTTTGCACTGGTAACCGGCACAGATGGGCACACGGTCACGCGCGCGGCAAAATTAAAAGTTGGCGATGATGTCAGCCTGACCTTTTCTGACGGTGCGCTGGGGGCACGGATCTCAGGCAAAAGCGCGCCTGCGCAAAAAGCAAAATCCAAAAATCCAAAGAAAGCCAAGAAAGACAGTCGACAGGGGGAGCTGTTGTGAAATTGTCTTTGATGGCCCTGGGCTTGTTAATGGCGGCTTCCTTTCCAGCATTTGCTGAAGAACTGACGATGGATGGCAACTTCACCCAAGGCGGTCTGGTGATCGGCCACGCCCAGCCCGGAACCACCATAAAACTGGCGGGCGAGGCGGTTAAAGTGGCGGTGGACGGTTCGTTCGTGATCGGCTTTGGCCGCGACGCTGATGCGCTGATCAGCCTTGAAACCGCCACGCCGGGTGGTGCCGCAACCCTGCGCACGCTGGTGATCGAGGCGCGCGAATACGACATCCAGCGCATTGATGGGCTGCCGGCCCGCCAGGTCACGCCCAAGCCGGAAGATGTGGCACGTATCAAGGCCGATAATTACCAAATCGGCGAAGTCCGCGCCACATTGAACGACGTGCTTCATATTCTCACGGGCTTTGAGTGGCCGGTCACCGGACCTATTTCCGGTGTGTTGGGCTCCCAACGTATTTTCAACG
>DAOVVL010000142.1 GCA_030637205.1 Thalassospiraceae bacterium
GGCCGAGGTCATTGTCGGTCCGCGCGAAGCTTTAATGCGCGATCGGCTCACCATCCGCGATATTAACTGGTTGGGTGCGGGCGACGGCATTTCTGATGACGGTCTTGAATGTGTGGTCAAGCTCAGATCCGCCCATCCACCGATCAAGGCAACTGTGATGCCATTGGGCGGCGGGCGCGCCGAAGTTAAGTTGAGCGAAGCCTTTGCCGGGATCGCACCCGGTCAGGCTTGCGTTTTCTATGCCGACGGGCGCATGCTGGGCGGCGGCTGGATCGAATAGCTATATTTACATGCGGAAGGGGAGCCCATGAGCCTTAAGGGTAAATGTGGCGTGGTCACAGGTTCCACCAGTGGTATCGGGCTGGGTATCGCGCGCGCGTTGGCCGGCGCCGGCGTGAACGTCATGCTCAACGGGTTAGGCGACGCGCTTGAGATTGAAAAAATCCGCAGCAAACTTGAAGCCGAATTTTCCGTCCGCGTGCTGTATTCAGATGCCGACATGACGCGGCCTGGCGAAATCAAAGCCATGATCGAAAAAACGTTTGCCGAGCTGGGCGGGCTGGATATTCTGGTCAACAACGCGGGCATCCAGCATGTGGACGCGGTGGATGCGTTCCCCGATGAAAAGTGGGACCAGATCATCGCGATTAATCTTTCGTCGGCCTTTCATACCACCAAACACGCTTTGGCGATCATGAAGGACAGCGGCTGGGGGCGGATCATCAACATTGCGTCCGTTCACGGCCTTTCGGCGTCACCTTTCAAGTCCGCCTACATTGCGGCCAAGCACGGCGTGATCGGCCTGACCAAGACCGTGGCGCTGGAAGTGGCTGAGCAAAACATCACCGCCAACGCTATTTGTCCGGGCTACGTTAAAACCCCGCTGGTCGAAGCGCAGATCCCCGATACCGCGCGCATCAAAGGCATTTCGGAAGCAGAGGTGATTCGCGACGTGATGCTGGCCCGCCAGCCGACCAAGGAATTTGTCGGCGTTGACGAAGTGGCGGCGTTTGCGCTGTTTCTTTGTTCAGACGACGCAAAATCCATCACCGGGGCGGCTTTGAACATCGATGGCGGGTGGATGACGCTGTAGGCGTTTTGCGCTTTGACAGCCCTATAGCATCTCATTGTTATCGCTAGCCTATTTTTTTAAAAGTTCTTGCGGGCGTGAAAAAAGGCGCGATTTAGGGTATAATCATCGACCGTCGCAGGACGGATAGTGCGACGGCCTTTGCAAAGAGGAGGCATGTCATGCATCAACCCTATGTACCAGAATACACGGCCCATTTGAGAGGCGCACCGCCCAGAAGCCACTGGCCTCTGGCCCTGTTGATGGCTGTTGGCGCGGAAGCCGTTATTGCGGCGATTGCGTTTATCGCTGTAATTCTTTCAATGTTGTATATTTGAACAAAACGCAACACTTCAATAAACGCAAATTGACCTTCCCCCTTTGCCCCCCAGAGGGGGTTTTTTTGCGGGTGGTCGTTCAGGCCGTGCCTTCTGTGGGTGTGGCGAGCATCGGTTCGTCGTCGCTCAGTTCCAGCACCTCAAGGGCGTGGCTTGCTTCCTGCTGGCGGCTCCACATGGCGGCGTAATGGCCATCTTTGGCAAGCAGTGCATCGTGGGTGCCGCGCTCGACAATAACGCCATCGCCAAGTACCAGTATTTCATCAGCCTCAATGACGGTAGACAGGCGGTGGGCGATCACCAGCGTGGTATGGCCCGCCGAAACCGCGCCTAATGACGCCTGAATTTCCTTTTCGGTGTGGGTATCGAGCGCCGAGGTCGCTTCGTCAAACAGCAAAATTTGCGGTCGTTTCAAAATGGTCCGCGCAATGGCGACACGTTGTTTCTCGCCGCCCGAAAGTTTCAGGCCGCGCTCACCGACCACGCTTTGATAGCCATCGGGAAGGCTCATGACAAAATCGTGAATTTGCGCGAGTCTAGCTGCTTCTTCGATCTCTGCCGGGCTGGCGTGGGGATTGCCGTATGCGATGTTGTAATAAATGCTGTCATTAAACAGCACGGTATCTTGCGGAACGATACCGATGGCGGCCCTCAGCGAGGCTTGAGATACATCGCGAATGTCCTGGCCATCAATAAGGATGGCGCCGGATGTTGCGTCATAAAAGCGAAACAGAATGCGCGAAAGGGTCGATTTCCCGGCCCCGCTGGCGCCGACCACGGCGACTTTCTTGCCAGCCGGAATGGTGAAGCTGACATCCTTCAGGACTTCGCGCCGCGGATCATACGAAAACGAAACGTTTTCAAAGCGCACCTCGCCGCCGTCAATTTTCAGGTCCGGGGCGTCTGGTTTGTCTGTTATTTCTTCAGGCTTATCCAACAGCTCGAACATGGCTTCCATGTCGGTCAGCGAATGTTTGATTTCGCGATACACGGAACCCAAAAAATTCAGCGGCAGGTAAAGCTGTAACAGGTATGTGTTCACCAAAACGAAATCGCCGATGGTCATGGTTCCGCCGGCGACGCCTTTGGCCGCCATCAACATCACCCACGTAACACCCGCGGCAATGATCGCACCTTGCCCGGTGTTGAGCAGCGACAGCGATACCTTGCTTTTGACCGCTGCCGTCTCGTAGGCAGCCAGCGCGCTGTCAAAGCGACTGGCTTCATGGTCTTCGTTGCCAAAATATTTGACCGTTTCATAATTCAACAGGGAATCGATGGCCTTGGTGTGTGCGGTTGAATCACTTTCGTTCATCTGGCGGCGAAAATGATTGCGCCATTCGGTAACGCTGATGGTCCACGCAATGTAAAATCCGATGGTAATCATGGTTGCCAGCGCAAACCATGCATCAAGAAACGCCCACAGCATCACGGCCACCATGCCGATTTCCAAGATGGTGGGCGCCACATTGAACAAAACGATGCGGATCACGAATTCAATGCCCCGCGTGCCGCGTTCTATGGCCCGGCTCAGGCCACCTGTCTGGCGGTCCAGATGAAAGCGCAATGACAGGCGGTGCAGGTGCTCAAACGTTCTGAGCGCCGCTTCGCGCACCGCATACTGGCCGACGCGGGCAAATACCGCGCCTTGTAATTCGCGAAACAGCATCGACAACACGCGCGCTGCGCCATAGGCCAGCAACAGTGCAACCGGAACCGCCGCCCAGCCGATGTTGGTGACCGTGCCCTGGATGGGTGCAGGAAGCGCGGAAAGCGCATCAACCGCATATTTCAGGATCACCGGAACCGCCACAGTCATGACCTTGGCCACTGCCAGCAGCACCGCCGAGATCACCACGCGCAGCTTTAGGTCCAGCCGCCCCGCAGGCCACAGGTAGACCATCAGGGTCTTGATGGTATCCAGATCGCCGGGTTGGGCGTCTTTGGGGGGTGGCAGGTGGTTGGGGCGCATGGGGTCCGGGTTCCAATGAATTAACGAAAACGAGCAAACCCCCGCTATGGGGGTTGGCCATCTTAGTCATATATGGGGTCGGGTACACGTTTCGGCCAGTGTATAGCTTATACAGCAGTGCCGTGGGGCCATCAGGCCGGATCGGGTGTTTCTGCCAGCGCCAGAATGGTCTCAACGGCCAGCTGGGCCTGACGCTGGTTATTAACGCGTGAGGACGCGTTTTCAGGATCGCATTCGCGAATGGCTGAAAGAGCGATTTCCGCCTGGGCGCGGATCATAGCGATGCGGTCGTTAGGATTCATTTGATGGCCTGTTCCCCAAGATGGCGGTGTATTAAATTTCAACCGCTCATTTCATTACGAGTTTATAATATAAGCCGTGATGCTATCGCAATACCACGTGAGGGGTACTCACGAGATTGTGATCGCCTGAAACCTGATTGCGCACACGGGTGCTTAACAAGCCTTTGTTTTAGCTGTTTTTTGGAGTTTTGATCTTTCCCTGGAATAAGCAGGTGGCCGATTAATCAGACCGCTTCTGCTTTTTCAGAGCCCAGCTGATCGGTCATGGCGAGAATTGCATCAACCGCCAGATGAGCACGCGAATGAATATTTTCAACCGATTCGGGTATTTCGTGATTAAGCTCGGCCAGCGATACCTTGGCGATCTGGGCCTGTTTGCGGATCAAGAGCAACTGGTTGTTGTTTTTCATCGTGTGCCTTCCGTTTGCATCCCGTGCACCGATTTTCGCCGATTTTTCACAGGTAGCAAAGCGGCCCTTTCAAATAATTCTGGCGGACTTGAAATCTGTTTGAAATCATTGGCAAAATAGCGCCACCACAGAAAGGCATTTTGATGACGGACGTAGCTGAAATTCACCAATGGGTGCGCGAATCGGGCCATGGCGGGCGCATCGTTGAATGCGATCCCGACCATGCCCAAACCGCCATCTTTGCGCAAAAGTACGGCTACAGCCTTGAAAATTCGGCCAACTGCATTGTGGTCAAAAGCAAAACCGGCGAGCGCAAGTTTGCCGCCTGTGTGGTGCTGGCGACGACGCGCCTTGATGTAAACAAGCGCGTGCGCAAGAAACTGGGCGCGCGAAAAGTTTCCTTTGCTGACCCTGATGAGACCCGCGAAATGACAGGCATGGAACTGGGCGGGGTTACGCCGATCTTGCTGCCCGAAGATCTTCCGTTATGGATCGACGCGCGCGTGATGGCGTGCGACGAGATCATTTTGGGGGGCGGCAACCGGTCAAGCAAGATCATCATCAGCCCAAAGATATTTGAGACCATGGCGAACGCCGAGATTGTCGAAGATCTGGCGATGATTATCGAAAGTCAGAATTAGATAATCAGGAGCGCGGCATTTCCAGCAACGCCGCGGTATCGATCTTGCGCGCAATGAACACGCCATAGGCAATGCTGACGATGGCAATAGCGATGCTGACACCTAACGGGAAAGGCTCAACCGTGTACGGCCCGGCAGTGCCGGATGTGAGGAACGAAAAATCATGGATCGAATGCAGGATGATCAACGGCCAGATGTTGAACGTGCGCAGGAATACCGCGCCATAAAGAATGGAAAACCCGAACGTATTCAGCAGCTTTTCTGCCATTTCAAGGCCTGTGAAGTCTTCGAAAAACAGGTTGGAAAAGTGCCCGACGCTGAAAAGCACGCTCATGAAAATCAAGGCCGTCCACGGGCCTTTTTGCAACATCGCCCTGAGGATGATGCCGCGCGAAAGGGCTTCTTCACTGACCCCGGTGAATAAAAGTGCGAGCCCGTAAAAAACGATGATGTCGGATGATAGCTCGATGGTTCCGAACATGAACACGGGAACAAAGGCCAGCGCCACCGGATACCACAGAACGTGAATATCGCGGATGGCCAAGCTAAACCCGGTAAGCTTTAACCAGCCCAGGTAATACAGGACCCCAATAGCAAAGATGGAATCGGCGATTGGTATAATCAGCCGCAGCGGTTCCAGCTCAAGGCCAAGCACCTTGAATACAAGAACGAACGGCAAAGCCACAGCGGCGCTCAGCACAAAAATGCCGATTGAAAACACTACCGGGCGATTGTCGGCAAACTTTCTCATGCCCAGATTGTACCCATTTAGCCGAATGGTCACAAATTGGGGAAAAGGCGTTCGTTGTAGTTGGTTACGCAGTACGCTGGATCAGGTGATACCCGAAATCGGTTTCGACCACGTCAGACGTTTCGCCGACTTCCATGGCAAAGGCCGCATCTTCAAATTCCTTGACCATCTGGCCTTTGCCAAATGTGCCCAGTTCGCCGCCGTCTTTTCCCGACGGGCAGTCGGAATGTTCGCGGGCCAGTTCGGCAAAGTCGCCACCATCGGCGATTTTTGCCTTTAGCTCGTTGATCTGGGTTTCTGCTTCTTCCTTGGTGCGCTCCGCGGTGGAACGATCAGATTGAGCGTGCATCAGCAAGATGTGCGAGCAAGATACGCTGTCAGTCATGGGGTCTCTCCTTAAACGGGTTCATTCTTGAGCCGCAACCTACACCACTGGCACCCAATGTGACACAATAAATGGCTATGAAATTTCATGTCCTTGCCATGCTGATTTTCGCGCTGCCCGGCGCCGCTAGCGGTGCGTTCGATCCGCC
>DAOVVL010000177.1 GCA_030637205.1 Thalassospiraceae bacterium
GCCAAAACTGGGCGAACAGTTTAGATCCCGCAAACAAGGCGGCGAAGCGGCCATTCCCGAACAAATCCTGCGCTACGGATGTGTCGGCCGCGAATATATCGATCTGGGCTTAAGCAAGCTGCATTTCGCCATGTATGGCGGCAAGCTGAAACCGTGGGACCATGCGGCCGGGGTCCTGATCCACGCCGAAGCCGGAGGCGTTTCGGCCATGATCAATGATCGGGGCCAGGGTCACACCCCTTATCAGCCAACCCATGTGGCCAAAAACCCGCACCTGCTGCTGGCGCCTAATCAAAGCCAGTGGGATGCGCTACACAGCCTGTTGCGCGCGGGCTAGATTTTACCTATCAATTGTCATACGAATGGCAATCAACCCACCCCAAATTACGCATTTTAATGGAGAACTTAATGAAAACCGCATTCCTCGGCCTTGGTGTCATGGGCTATCACATGGCCGGGCACTTAAAGAACGCCGGTCACGATGTGACCGTATATAACCGCACCCCGGAAAAATCCGAAAAATGGGTCGCCGAATTTGGCGGTTCTGCCGCACCGACCCCGGCAGGTGCCGCGGCGGACGCCGACATCGTTTTTTGCTGCGTGGGCAATGATAATGACCTGCGCTCAGTGGTGCTGGGCGACGAAGGCGGCCTGGCGGGCATGAGTTCGGGCGCGATCTTTGTTGATAACACCACCGCATCGGCCGAAGTGGCCCGCGAACTTTATGATCTGGCCAAGGAAAAGGGCGTTCAGTTCATCGACGCCCCGGTTTCCGGCGGCGAAGCAGGTGCTATCAATGGCCAGCTGACCGTCATGTGCGGCGGCGACAGGGGCGCGTTTGATACCGCCCAGCCGGTCATCGATGCGTTTGCCAAGGCCGTGACCCTGATGGGGCCGGTGGGTGCCGGGCAGTTGACCAAAATGGTCAACCAGACGTGCATCGCAGGCCTGTTGCAGGGCTTGGCCGAAGCCATGAACTTTTCGCAAAAAGCCGGGCTGGACAGCAAACTGGTGCTGGACGTGATCGGCAAGGGCGCGGCCCAGTCGTGGCAGATGGACAACCGCGGTGAAACCATTGTCGATAACAAGTTCGAATTCGGCTTTGCCGTGGACTGGATGCGCAAGGATTTAGGGATCGTGCTGGCCGAGGCTGAGCGCAACGGCGCACAAATGCCGGTCACCGCACTGGTCGATCAGTTTTACAAAGAAGTGCAGAAGATGGGCGGCGCACGCTGGGATACTTCCAGCCTCTACCGTCGCCTGATCCAAAACGATTAACGAGCTGAATTAGTTCAGTTTTGTTGGGCTTATTGCGCTGGCGGCTTCAGGGTCGCCAGCGGATAGCCAACCCGGCCCGGACCGGGCAGATTGTGAACCACCAAGGCGATTGCGCCCAAAATCAATGCGCCGATCACAATCGCCACAACATAATACCAGCCCACAGTCATTTCCTGGGCCCCGTGAACCGCGATTAATGCGGTCGCCCCGCCCGGTGCATGAAGCGTGTTGGTCACCAGCATCACGAAGATCGCAACTGATACCGCAATAGCGGCCAACAGCCATGGATCGAACGGCACATACTTGGCCACCAGTACGCCGATTAGCGCACCGATAAAATTACCGCCCAGTAACGCGCGCGGATGGGCCATCAATGCATGGGGGGCGGCAAACACAATCACCGCCGATGCGCCAAACGATCCCACCAGCAAGACCGAGTGCTGGGGTAGGTGCGTCGACAGCCAACCAATAATCCCAATGCCGATCAGTGCGCCCAGGCTCGCGCGCACATAAAAGGCAACATCAGGTTTCATCGAAGGTGGGTTCACTACTGCACCGTCATCACAATACGTGGCGTGACCTGAAAAATATTCTGAATGCGCCACACGTACCACTTCGCAAGTTCATCTTCTTTATCATCGATGACTTCCGTGGCGTTGTGATCGAGCACCGGGAAGGATGTTTTAAAACGAATTTCACCCATGGTCCCAAGACCCATAGCGGCAAGGCGGTCCTTATCACTCTTGCCCATGGAACGACCCTTCATTTCGATCAAGCCTGCGTCTTCGACATACTTGAGGCTCAGGATGCTTTCATTGCGCCGGATAAAGGTCACGGTCTTGGCTTTCAGCAAATCGCCTTTGCGTTCCCATTTCAGATAGAAGTGGCCTTCCTTGTAATATCTGAAGTCCTGCACCGATACATCGCGCAGCATGTCGCGTTCAATGACCGCAATTCGTTCGGTTTCTTCGGCTTCGGTAAGCTCGCCTTTTCGCAATTTTTCAAAAAGCCCGACATCCACGATGTAGCCATCAAAGATCAGGGAATAATATCCGCCAGCGTCAAGTTCGATCTCGGCATCAAAACGTGCCGGCATGTAACACGACCCCAAAAATATCCCGGCCATGGAAAGCAACACGGCTTTGGCAAATAATTTCTTTATTTTCAGGGTATTAAAGGCAGACATTCAGATAAAGCTCCCAGCCGGTCAGGTCGGTGATGCGCTGTTGATGGCGTCTTTTACACGCTGCCACAAGTCTTCCAGTTCGTCGAGGTCGGCGTCTTGCGGGGTGCGGCCGGATTTGGCCAGTTCCGCCTCGATGCCCTGAAAGCGTTCTTCAAAGCGCCCGTTGGCATGGCGCAAGGAAGTTTCAGGATCGACGCCAAGCTTGCGCGCCAGATTTACGCAGGTGAACAACAAATCCCCGACTTCATTTTGTAGTGCGGCTTGGTCGCCGGTTTTGATTTCTTGGTGAATTTCGTCCAGTTCTTCTTCAAACTTTGCAAACACAGGCTCTGCATCGGGCCAATCAAACCCGACACGTGCCGCGCGTTTTTGTAATTTGTAGGCTCGCAACAACGCGGGCAGGGCGCGGCTGACATGATCGAGCGCGCCGCCATCCTGGTCTTGTGTTTTTTCTTTGCGCTCACGTGCCTTGATCGTTTCCCAATGTTCGGTTTGCTGGTTGGCGGATTTTATATCCACATCAGCAAAGACATGCGGGTGACGGCGGATCATTTTATCGGCGATACCCGTGACCACATCGTTGAAATCAAAATCGTCTTGTTCGCTAGCCATCTGGGCATAGAACACCACCTGAAACAAAAGATCCCCCAGCTCATCTTGCAAATGCGCCATATCGCCATGATCGATGGCGTCGGCAACTTCATAGGCCTCTTCGATGGTATGAGGCGCGATGGTTGCGAACGTCTGCTCAACATCCCACGGGCAACCGCCATCGGGATCGCGCAGCCGGGCCATAATGCCAAGCAGTCGTTCGATCGGGGACAGGGCCGGGGCGGGGGAACTGGGATTGCTCATAAATCAGGGGACTTTTATGTAAATATTTGCGCGTTTCAGCAAAAACACGATCGAAGGTTATGATGAATTCAGACGCCGATAAAAGATAGATTTTTCATGGAGGCGTCAATATGGGGGGGGCCGCTGAAGCCAGACGGCACGGTGGATTGGCAAACGGCGTTCAGCAATGCTGGAAAAGTCTTAAATATCATAGTATAATGCCTCTGTTCTGCCCATTAACCATTAACACAAAGTTGTGATCGTTTTGGCTGCAGTAAAATCCCAAATGCGCGAAATTTCCTTTAACATCCTGAGAACTTGGGGATTTCAGAATTTTGGGGATTTAAAAGGGGACGATTATGTCAATGATGCAAGATACCAAGATCGGCGTTCGCATTGCAGCTGCGCTGGTATTGCCGATTGTCGGGTTGTTGTTTTTTTCCGGCTCTACGGTTTATGACCGTAACGTCGTTTCAACGGAAATGGATCACATTCAGGAACTGGCCGAACTTGGCCCGGTGGTCAGTGCCGTTGTTCATGAAATGCAGAAAGAACGCGGAACCTCGGCCGTTTACATCGGCTCCGGCGGCGCCAAGTTCAAGGCCGAACTTCCCCAACAACTTAAAGATACCGACGCCAAGCGTACCGAGCTTGAAGATGCGTTGAGGCGGATGAACGTGGGTTCGTTCGGCAGCGCAATGGTTGCCAAGGTTGATACCGCCAACGAAGCGCTTTCGGAACTTGGCGACAAACGCAACCAGGTTTCCTCGCTCTCGATTGGCGTTCCGCAAATGGCCGGTTATTACACCCCGACAATCGCCAAGCTTCTTTCCATATTCGAGGAAATGGCCGTAATCTGCGCCAAGTCCGAAGTCACCAATCTCATTACCGCCTACACCAGCTTCCTGCAGGCAAAGGAACGTTCGGGGGTTGAGCGCGCAATGGGCGGTGCCGGATTTGGTGCCGGCAAGTTCAGCCGCGCGCAGTACAATAATTTTGTCGGCCTTATCGCCAAACAGCAGGATCTGCTTAAGATTTTTAACAACTACGCAACATCCGAACAAAGGGAGTTTTTCAAACAAACAGTTGTTGGCCCCGATGTGGATGATGTCGAGCGCATGCGAAAAATAGCGATCGCCAGCCCCGATACCGGAACCACCGAAGGCATCGAAGGCCCCTACTGGTTCGCTACCATAACCAAGAAAATTAACCTGATGAAAAAGGTCGAAGACAAAATCGCATCCGACTTGATATCCACCTCCAGTAATATCGGCGGCGCGGCACAGAGCTCCTTCCTGCTTATGGCCGGAATTACCGTCGTACTGCTAATCGTCACCGCGGTATTCGTTACCGTAATCGTTCGCGGCATCACCCGCCCGATTGCCGGCATGACGGATGCCATGGCCGCGCTTGCCGGCGGTAACAAGGAAATCGAAATAGAAGGTTCCGACCGCGGCGACGAAATCGGCTCAATGGCGGCTGCCGTTCAGGTGTTCAAGGAAAACATGATAAAGGCCGACGAGCTCGCCGCCACACAGGCCAAGGAAAACGAAGCCAAGGAAC
>DAOVVL010000086.1 GCA_030637205.1 Thalassospiraceae bacterium
ATAATTTTTGCGTGTTCGTTGGCGGGGAAAGTTACCGGGCTGACCTCGATCGGCTTCGCTCTGGTAATCTCTCGAACGGGGTATCCCCACTCGGTCATTTCTTCAAGGTCACGATACAGCACGTCAACCAGGCCAACGCTCAAACTGTCCACAATCCCCTTGTTGACCAACTCGACCATGTCATCGCCAGCGCGGGTGTTGGCAATCTCTCCTTCCGCCCACAACCCCTTGTCGTCAACCTTGAATGCCGTCCACAGGCCAATGGGAATGGTGTCGTTGTGCTGACTCAGCATCACAACTTTGGCGTTGCCCTTGTTGAATTCTTCGACAAAAGCATCGTAGGATTTTGAATTAAAAATATCCCCATAATCATCGTACTCTTCGGGGCTTTCAAACGTCGAAGCGTAGCCCGCCAAAAACCTGCCCCCGCCTTCGGTGGTCTTGATTTCAAGCTTGGTATGGCGCGCTCGTTTGATCATGTTTCGACTGTCATAAAATTTTGGTTTCATGTTGCTGTCCTGTAAAGCACCACACAACGGCAGTTGGGGTGCCCTGGGGGATGGGGCCCACTGAAACCCCCGCTTGAAAAATCCTCATTCAGGTTCGCCCGTTGTTTGTTCAAGGGTTTGCAAATTTTGCAGTCAACCCCCGCGGGCTGTGTTCGCCACTCCTTGACCAGGTCGCCATCAAAGGCCCCTTCTTTAACGCCATCTTCAATAGCAAGTTGCGCACCAGCATTGTAAGCGCTGGCTAATTCAGTTCGTGCCACCACCTTGGCGCGATTTTTCAACATGCCGTTCGTCAACTTGGTCAAGCGCTTTTCAATTTGGCCGGGGGTTGCCCCGGCTTCGAGCAGCGCGCCGCGCACGGTGTTGACCCGTTCAGCCATCTTGGGCGTCAGGCCCAAGGCAGGGCGTAACACCTGGGCAAGCTGGCGCTGGCTGTATGGGTCGATGGCGATATGGTGGTTCAGGATGGTACTGACGGCCCTGCGCTGGTTGTCCGTGAGCGCCACCAGCAACGACGCGCCGCGGCGCTCGACAGCAGCAGCCACGCGCGCGGTTGACAGTGGTTCGACCAAGGCCACCGCATCAGCACCCGCGGCGATTGCCTGGCCCACCACAGGCCCCATCTTGTCGTTGACATAGGTGGTGTATTGGTCAAGCCAATCGTCCAGCTGGCTTGCTGGTATGGTGCCCGTTGCCCACATCTCCTGAATGGCAGACGCGGGCAGGTTGTCTGCCATACCCTTCCAGGCGCTGCGTGTGGCAGTGATAAGCCCGGGTTCCTTTTCGTTTAGGAACCGGACAATGCGGTCGAGCATGTTGACGGGGGTTATGAGTGCCATGAATCCCCCGGGTGTTCAAATATATATTTAAGTGACCAGGCGAGCGACCACAACACAACCACCAAAAACACCGACCCCAAAATAAAAAGCCATGATGACCTTGACACGTCCTCGGTGGCATATGCCAGAAACAACCACAGGCCCCCGTTGATTAATGGCCTTGTTAATTTTTTCATACGTCATCCTTGGTAACAAACAGGTAGCCCCCGCCAAATGTCAACACTGCCATTGGCACACCAAACGCCCAAGCGGCCTGGGCTTCGGGGCTGGCCTTTGATATTGCCACCAAACCCAACACCACCAACCACAACACCGCTGCCCACACCACCACCTTCAGCCATGTTCTGTTCATCACATGTCCTCCAAACTGTCAGGGTCGGCAAAGTCCGCGACGTTGACCAGGGTCGCCGAGACGAGCCCCACGTCCCACCCTTCCCACCCGGGCAACCCCAGGTTAAGGCGCTCGTCTACAATCGACCACGGGGCGCCCTGCTTGACCATGTCAAGGGCAACCTTCATCCGTTCGGCGAACAGGGGCAGCAGCGCGTCTACATCGGCGACGTCAAAGATCAGGCGCCAGTCAGGGCCAAACTCGGGGGCCAGCTGCGTGTTGTAAATATCCTGGATCAGCTTCAACGTGGGCAACACGGCGGACTTCCAATACCACAACTCACTAGTGCTAAAATTACTGTAGGTGGCACGGTCAAGGATGCCGACCAGGATTGGGGGCGTCCACATCGCCGCGCAAATATTTTCCCGGTTGAGCAGTCGCAGGTTTTTGAAGTCCGCCTCGATCATGTTTTGGGCCATGCCCTTCCAATCCACATCTTGTCCCAACATCATGGGCAGGTGCGCGTTGGCTGACCCCACATAGGTTTCATATAATTTCTTTTTTGTTTCGTCCCACTTGTCATCGTACATGTAATCGGAAATTTTAAAGATCCCGTCAGGGACAGCCCGATTTTCAAAGCTGAGCTTTTGCCAGTTGGCTGCCTCGACGTCGGTGTCAACATCTTTCATGGCTGCGACCAGCGGCGCCAACCCGTGATAGGGGCAGCTTGGGTCAACAAACATGGGCTGCATTATTTCGGTGGCAGGTACTCTGGTCTTGTCAGTCCTGTTCTCGTAACCCACGATCAGGTTGCTATGGGGGCCCCCCACAACCGGGGCTAATCGATCCGGGGGCAACACCCACAGGTGATGGGGCAGACCAGCGCCTTCGACCAACTTTGACTTGCCCGCCTTGGCTGACCTGATTTTTGAAATGTACGCCTCGCCCGCCAACATCAATGAATAGGTCACTTCCTGGTGCAAGCGGTTCGTTGTCCATTGGGGATTGGGTCGGGATATCAAACGCTGTAGTTGGCTGATTGGCTGATGCTGCCACACGCCACCAACCAACTGTTCAGCGCGCCAGGGCACTGCAGCCAACGTCATGGCCATCAAGGTGGCGCAGCGGTAAACCCACACGCTCGCCTTCAAGCCCTTGTCAACGGCGGTGACACGGTTGTACGTGCTGAACTTCGCCTTGCCCCCTTCGTTGCGCCCGAGCACGTGTTGTGGCGCCCACGCCTTGACCCAACGAGGCGAAGCCCCCGGGGCTGCCCGGGTCAAGGCTGTGCTGGGTTGGGGATTGCGTTTGAATAATTTGGTTAGCCAGTTCATCATGATTTAATCCATCCGGTCAAGGGCAGCGTGGGCCCTGTTGCGTTCCTTGTTCGTTAAATTTTCCCACATCGAATACATGGCATCCCGAACCTTGCCCGCATATTCGGTGTCACCCTGGCCCGCATCACACAGCGTGGTAAACTGTAAATAATATTTTATGTATTTACTAATCGCCGTTTGTCGTTTCATCCTATGCACCCGAACTGAACGCCCCCGGGCTTGCCTAGAAAGCGCAGCCCTTGGGATGTGGTGTCGACTTGATCATCATCAGGGCCGTTGGGGAAGGCTGCGCACTCGCGCTTGAACACGGGCAGCCACGGCGCGCCTTTGGGCAGGAACACGCGCGCCGCTTCCATGAACGGCGCCGCGGCCCTTGCCCTTGCAACCTTTGAACCGTCGGGCCTGACTGGCACTATCTTGTGTCCGAGTTCCGCCTTGAGCGCATCCATGACGGCGGGGCCATTGGCTGCATCCTCGATCAGTATTTTTTTGGTACGTGGCCACTTCTTATTCATTCGTTGAATTTGCGCCTTGGTTTCAACGAAGCCCCACCGCCCCCGCACCTGGTCAAGCAAATAAAAATTACCCTTGAAATCTTCGCCCCACACCTGTCCAACCACGTAAGATTTGCCTGTCTTCTTAAAGGATAAATCCCACGACTGAACGATGCGCCTGAATCGTTCGGGGCGCTGCACGGTGTCCGCCGCGGTATCTGTGGGATCAATGGTCCAGTATCGCCACCACTTGTCAAGCCACACGCTGCCCCCTTCGGTGATTGGATTTTGTTGGTACAGCGCCTCGAACATCGCCGTCCCTAGCACTTCCCTGCGACGTTCGAGCCAATCCAAGGGGAAGCGTTCGGGGTGCAGCGCCTCGCCCGCCTTGCGCCAAGCCTCGTCGGTCTTAGCTATGGCGCTGTAGCTGACCACCTGCCAGCCTTCAACAGCATGGTGCTGTAGCACGCGCCCAACAATATCGTCAGCGTGCCACCGGGTCAGAATAATTATCACCCCACTGGACTTGTACAGCCGGGTGTACGCGCTGGACTTGTACCAGTTCCATGTTGCTTCCCGAATCAGGGGGCTGTGCGCTTCCTCATAATTTTTTATGAGGTCGTCCAGGATCAAGATGTTGGCGCCCTTGCTCACGATCGGGCCGCCGCGGCCAGCTGCCACCACGCTGCCACCCGTGGTCAACTTCCAGTCCTTTTTGGCGCGTGTGTCGTGGGTGACTGCCATGCCAGGAAACACCGCGCGGGTGTGGTGTTGGTTCGCCAACTGACGAGCAGCCGCGCTCCTGTCCTGGGCGGGGCTCAATCCATAACTTGCAATAATTATCTCATCGGTTGGGCAGTTGCCAAGGTGCCACACCGGAAAGTGTTCGCTGACCAGGTACGATTTCCCGTGTCGTGGGGGCGCCTCGATGATGAGGCGGGGGCTACCCCCCATAATGATGGCGTGGCTGAATCGCTCAAGCTCGGCGCACAGGTGGTGGTGGTAGCGTCCGGCGATGAAGCGCGGCGACACCGCTTGAACATACGGCAACAAGCGCTCGCGCTGCGTGGCCAGGGCAAAATCATGAGGCTCAAACAAACAGGCCGTGTCAATCAGATCAAACACTTCGTTGCCCTTGTCGTTGCCCAGGCTGTCCCGTGCTGGCGTGCGGTCATTGGGGTGTGGGGGCGCATGGGTTGGGGTGTCCTATGTCCTTGGTGGGGGCAAGGCGGCTGCCCTGTGTCAATGCAGGGTTGGTGTGTTGGGGTCATATGGGCCCGGGGGGGCTGGGTCAGCCACTGCGGTTTGCATAATTTCGGTGAGTTCGGCCAGTTGGGCGCGCTGGTCTGGGGTCAGGGCTGCCAACATCTTGGCCTTGGTTTCAGCATCAACTAGCAACGTGGCTTCAGCCAGTGCTTCGGGGGGCGCATAACCACCCATGTCAATAATTTTTTCAGCTGCTCGAATGCGAGGCGCTGAATTTACCTGGGGGTTGTTCATGATGCTGACCAGAACATCAACCGCGGCCTTGGTGTGCTGGGTCACTTGCTTGAAAATTTCAACTCGCTGACATTGCCGATCCTGAAAGGCTTGCTTCAGCCCGTTTGACACCTGGGTCACACGCCAGCGGTCAAACGCCCGTGCTCGCCGTCGCCAACGATACGCCTGCTCAAGGCCCTGCATTCGACCAAAATCGACCCTGACCCCGTTGGCTGCAGCCTCGACGGCTGTACCGTGAACCGTGCGCCCTTGCCCCATCTCACGATAAATTTCAAACAGGTTAAAATCAGCATCTGCTTCATTCGCCAGCTGCAGCCATTCCAAACCATCCATGCTCAATCCCCACAGGTGGGCCCCCTGGATCGTTGGGGGCAGTGTCGTTGTGGACACAAGCAAAAATCTTGCCCCCGCGCTGCGGCCTGGGTCAGCACCTGCGTGGGGCGCAACCTGGATCATGGTATGGTTCAAGTTGACCCGACCCCCAACAATAACAAAACCCACGTGGTTGCTGGGGCTGAACACAATTGAACAGGATTGAACAAAACGAACAGCTGTATGTGTATGATTTTTAACGGCGCTGAACAGTTTGAACACAAATCGGGTGTAACAAACTCACACATAGGGTATTAATACATAGTATAGTTTATATAGTATAAAGTATATAAACATAAAACTCGTCTCTAGTTAGTATGTATAGTTGTTCAAACTGTTCAGCGCCATTAAAAATCATACACATACCGACACGGGTTGTGTTCAATTTGCGTACAAAAACCAAAAAAATCAGATATAGCACGAACTAGAATCAGATAAAGCTGCTGTATAGTTCGAGAAATGTAAAAGTTGTGTTAAGTTTTTTTTCGATTTTTCAAAAAATTTAAAGGAAAAAAACCCAGCCCAGCTTTTTTTGCTGAACTGGGTCGAACTAAATATCAACATTTCCTGACCTAGGTGGCCAAAAATCCCAGAATGAGTTAAAAAATTTGCTATTGTTGGGGGTTGCTTGTTCGGATCTGTTGGGTCAGGCGGCTTTGTTGGGGGTGTGTTTGATGCTCAATCTCGACCCCGCGCTGCGTTTGTACAACACCCCCTGACTCAGCAGCCGCGATTTGAACTCGGCGCGGTTGGCCAGCTCAAAGCCGCTCGCGCGAGCCCACCCAGTATAGTGGGTGAACAGGTCGCCCAGCCGCCCCCACCTTGACGCTGGTTGCCCTGCACAGGTGTCAGTGCATTCACTGACCCAGGCGCGCACGCTGTCGCCTCGCAAGCGCCAGGCGCTGACCTGGGCGTGGTGTTCGTCGGGCAGGTCATAGCGCCCCCGCGCCACCAGGCTGCGCCCACAATCAACGACCCAGGCAGCCAGCAAGCATAACTCATCGGTGGCGATTTTTTGCCCAATGCCCATGACTGCGCTGTCAGTATCGCGCCAACTGGGGCCCTCAAAAGCAACAATGACCCAGCGGTCAAAGTAAGCATCGCTTGGGTTCTTAATTCGTAGGTGGCCGTTGGTTGCAAACGCATGCTGGCAACGTGGCCTGAACGAAATAGGTGCCTGCCTAATTGGGCGCCTGGTGATGCGCTCGCCATTAACGATTGCCTTCCACCCTGACTCATCAGGGATGGCCTCGCGGCTGCTCAGCTCATGGCACACGTTCAGGGCTTTCCCGATCAGCTCGGCGCCGTGGTAGTCGTTCTCCATTTGTTGGGGGGTGACGTTGCACACTGCTCCCTTGGGTACCAGGTGCTCGTACATATCCAGACACGCGCTCTTGCCTGTGCCCTTGGGCCCAAGCAAGAGCAAAGCCCGGTGATATAGGGGCCCACAGCCTGCCAGCGCTGCATACATGTGCTCGCCGATCAGCTGGCGCTTGGCAGTGGCCTGGGGGCCTGTAAAAATACTATTCCAATACTGACTAAACAGGCTGTTGTCATACTTGCCACGGTCAACCAGGGTGGCCTTGGGGATGTAATCACAGGGCAACGCCCACTGTGCATAATTTTCGGGCTTGTTGGGCTGTAGGACAAAGCCCAGGGTCAAGAAGCCGTTGGCAAACGCAATGCCCGCGGGGGCATCGTCGAAGGGGCTGCGCCCCGTGCGCGGCATGCACTCGGTGCGCAAGCACGACATGATAGATTCTTTGGTGCGCTGCGCCAGGGTAATTGTTTGCACCTTGTCACCCGCCCTGTACAGGTGGCCAGACCACATGCCGATACGGTGCAGAATCCTGAACTCGGGCCAGGGGTACCAAGCACCGCGTGCAACGCTGTACTGCCAAAATTTACCGCGGTCATAAAGCAGGCCGGGGTTGGCCGTGCCACGATATGAGCAAGCCAGCAGGGTTGACATGTGCGTGTGACACAGACGATCCAGGGGTTTGTTGAAAAT
>DAOVVL010000054.1 GCA_030637205.1 Thalassospiraceae bacterium
AGCCCCAACACAGGCAGGCGCACAAGGCGCGCCACAGGCCGCCGCAAGTGCCACAACACAGGCCACAACAAAGGCCCCGGTACAGGCCAGCAGCGCACCGGCACGTACCGCTGGCGGCGCCACGGGGCAAACCCCAACAGCGGGCGGGGCCGCCGCCGCCACATCTGGCAGTGGCACAGCACCGCCCAGTTCTTCCACCGCGAGAGCATCCCCCCCTTAAACCACGGTTTTGCCGGCAGGATCGCGTTTATCGCTTCAGGTGGTGCGCGTTGATGCGCCCAGCGGTGCGCCGGTGTCTGCCAGTTCCGCCCAGCCCGGTGCCACGCCTGCCCTGTTGGCCAAGGGTGGCATCATCAACGCAACGGTGGTCGGGCGGACCGCCGGCGGCCAGCCGATCATCCAGACCCCCGGCGCGACGATTGCGTTGGATGGGCGAGGCGCTATTGCCATCGGTTCCAAAATCACCCTTGAAATCCTGACCGACCCCGCCGCCGCCAAGCCGCCCGCTGCGGCGTCGGCCATTCTTCGCGCCGGGGCGGGGGAAGCATTGTTTCGCGCAACCGGGTGGAACACCTTGGCCCAGGCCTTAAGCACTCTTGAAAATGCCGACCCTGCGCGTTTTCAACAAGTGGTGCAAAACACGCTGCCGCAACCGGGAACCAAACTGGGGGCGCAGCTTTTATTTTTCCTGACCGCACTTCGTGGCGGTGACTTGCGCAGTTGGCTGGGCGAAGCCCCATCGAAGCTGGTTGAACGCGAACGACCGGGAACGCTGGCACGCCTTGGCGGCGAATTTCAGATGATGAGCAAAGCGGCCGGTGAACCGTCGGCAGGTGACTGGCGGCTGGCACTGATCCCGTTGTATAATCATGAACGGGTCGAACAAATCCGCTTGTTCCAACGCCGGGCCAAACAAAACGACACGGAAGATGAGTCTGGGAGCAAACGCTTCGTTCTGGATTTCACTTTGACAAGGCTGGGCCACTTTCAAATCGACGGACTGGTCAAGGCCGATAACAGCCGGGTTGATTTAATCATCCGCACAGAACGCCCCCTGGATCACAAGGTGCAAGTTGAAATCGGCCAAATCTATAACGCCGCCGCCGAGTTAACCGGAATTGGCGGTGGCGTCGCCTTTCAGGCGGCACCCGGAAACTTTATCGAATTCCCGCCCCTTGACCCGGCCGAGGCCCGCGACGGGCTAATCGTCTAAAAGGAAACCACGATGGACCTGCAAAGCAGACGCGCTCTTTTGAAAAACAAGGCAAACCCGGACCCCCGGCTTGACTATCTGGTGTTTCTTGAAGGCCACCTTGCGGGCACCGAAGTGATGCGAACATCGATCCTGTTGCGCTATGTGCCGGGCAAAATGATTTTGGATACCCACGCGTTCGGGGTGTATCTCGATACCCTGTCCGGCCTGAACCTGGAAACGCCGGAAGATATTGCCGTGACCTTGTTGTCTGACATCACCAACGAACTATTGCCCCGCTGGGCGCAGGTTGAAGTCCATGCGCCTGACGTTCACCACGCCGCGGTAGACGTTCACGGGGTGGTGCTGGAAGAACGCCAACCCAACTGGGACAACCCCGCACTGCTGGGTCGCCTGAAACCTTTATAAATTACATTGAAAAGCGTGCGCTTAGCCCAGCTTGGAGGCCTTGCGGGTGCGGTGCATATTCAGGCCGATCTCATCAAGCACGGCCTGTTCGCGCCGGTTGGCCTCTTCGCGATCGCGCCGTTCGCGATTGCTTTGAACGGTTTCGTATTTTTTCAGCTCGCGAAACGCTTCCGCCAACTCTTCACGTGCCATCAAGATAACCTGTTCCATCTGGGCGATAGAATTTACCAGATTTTCACGGCGTTCGCGCGCGACCTTGGCAAAATTGGCAAAGGACAGCCCGCCCTCTGTGGGGTGTTCGGCAGCGGATTTTTTCTCGGCCACAACCTTTTCGTCCAGACGTTTGATCTGTTGACGCAGCTCATCTTGCAGGCTTTGCAGCTCGGCAACTTTGCGTCGTTTTTCGTCCACGTTCCATTCGTGAAGACGGATCAGATTTTTGATATTAGCAGCCAGTTTTCAAGCCCTCATGTGCACGTTTTTGTATTGTGCTTGGCTTCATTGTGGCCCGCTGAGCATGAAGAAACCCCTAATCTCAGGTGCCTTTTTCAGGTTTTGCCGCGGGCTTGGCTTTCTCCTTAGCCGTATCTTGCGTATCGACTTCCGCTTTCGGTTCAGGGCCCGGCACCGCAGGGGGCTGGGGCTGGGGAACCGGCATAACCTGTTCCAGGTTCGGGTCGATCTGATGGGGCGGCGGTGCAACCGGTGCATCGCTCACCCCAGGCGCAGGCTGAGCGGCCGGCTGGGCGGTCGGCTGAGCGGTTGTCTGAGGCACCGGCGCTGCATTAGGTGCAGGTTGTGGGAATGGTTGTGGGACTGGCTGAACTGCGGGCTGAACTGCGGCTTGCGCCGCAGGGGGTTGTGCCGGGTTTGCAGGCGCGGGCGGGGCCTGGCCGGGATCGGGCATTTGCAGCACTTCGGCCAGCAGCGCATAGCTTTGCTCAAGATTGGTATGCTCAGACTTGGTTTGGGCGAGAAAGTTTTCAAGCCCTTCGTGGAAGAATATGGCCTCGTCCACGGCCGGGTCGCTGCCTTGGCGGTAGGCACCCAAACGGATCAGCTCTGCCATATCCTCATAGGTGGCCATCAGTCTTTTGGCGCGATTAATCAGTGCGTTTTCTTCATCGCTATTACAGTCCGGCATGGTTCTGGAAATGCTTTTCAACACGTTTACCGCCGGATGGCGCCCACGTTCTGCAATGGAACGATCCAGCACCACATGGCCGTCAATAATGCCGCGCACCGCATCGGCCACCGGTTCATTGTGGTCGTCGCCTTCGACCAACACCGTAAACAGGCCGGTGATGGTGCCTTGTTCATCGGTGCCGGGGCCGGCGCGTTCCAGCAAGCGCGGCAATTCAGCAAAGACCGACGGCGTATAACCTTTACTGGCGGGCGGTTCACCAACCGAAAGTGAAATTTCACGCTGCGCCATGGCAAAACGTGTGATGGAATCCATCAGGCACAGGACATCCTTGTTGCGATCGCGAAAATATTCCGCCACCGCCATTGTGGTATAGGCCGCTTGCCTGCGAACCAGGGGCGGTTCGTTGGACGTCGCCACCACCACCACCGAACGCTTGAGCCCCTCTTCGCCCAGATCGTCTTCGATAAATTCACGGGCCTCGCGGCCGCGCTCGCCGATCATGCCGATGACGCTGACCTCGGCGCTGGTATGGCGCGCCATCATCGACAACAACGACGACTTGCCCACGCCGGAGCCGGAAAAGATGCCCATGCGCTGGCCTTTGCACACCGTTAAAAATGCATTCATGGAACGCACACCTAAATTGATCTTGCCCTTAACGCGTTTGCGCATCTGGGCGGGTGGCGGTTGGTTCTGTACCGGGTATGCGAGAGAGCCGGTGGGCAGCGGGCCTTTGCCGTCTATCGGTTCGCCAAAAGCGTTGATAACCCGGCCGAGCCACGCAGGATCGGGATAGATCACCGGTTCACTGGAGCCAATTTCGACCTTGTTGCCGAGGCTGACGCCTTCCAATGGGCCGAACGGCATCAACAGTGCGCGATCAGATCGAAAGCCCACCACTTCACACGCAATCAGCCGATTGGCACGGGCCACGATGTGGCAGTGATCGCCAATGGAAAAACTGCCCTCAACCCCTTCGACCTCGACCATCAGGCCGATCACGCCCGAAACCTGTCCGTAGACCTGAAAATCGGGCAGACGTTCGACCTCGTTGATGATGTTATTGACGAATATTGTCACCGGTCCTCGCTTGGATCTGCGGGCAATTCCTGAAAAAAGGTAATAATTTGACCCAGTTGGTGGTTTATTTTTTTATCTTACACCCTTATTGGGCCCAGCCGAAATGCTCAAAAAACGCTGATTTCTGCCAAAAATGCCCTAATTAGGGAAAAATAAGCCAAAAAAACACTATCACTTGCCATCTTGAATGATATCTCTACTACATCTATGGTTAACGCAGGGTATATGGAGGGAGTTTCCGCTAATGCGCGTTCTTCTGGTTGAAGACGATCAAGCTACTGCGAAAAGCGTAGAACTGATGCTGAAGGCGACCGGTATGGTCGTCGATGCCACCGATTTGGGCGAAGATGGCCTGGAAATCGGCAAGCTCTACGATTATGACATCATCATCTTAGATCTGATGTTGCCGGACATGGACGGCCTGGAGGTATTGCGCAGGCTGCGCGATGCGCGGGTTGAAACACCGGTGCTGATCCTTTCGGGATTGAGTGAGTCGGAAATGAAGGTCAAGGGTCTCGGCAGTGGTGCCGACGATTATCTGACCAAGCCGTTCGATAAGGCTGAATTGCTGGCACGCATTCAGGCCATTGTTCGGCGTTCTCAGGGCCACGCCCAGTCGATTATTTATACCGGCAAGCTGACGGTGAATCTGGATACCAGCACGGTCGAGGTCGGCGGACAGTCTGTTCACCTGACCGGCAAGGAATATGGAATTCTTGAACTGCTGTCGTTGCGCAAAGGCACGACGCTAACCAAGGAAATGTTCCTCAACCATCTTTACGGTGGCATGGACGAACCGGAACTGAAAATTATCGATGTGTTCATCTGCAAGCTGCGCAAGAAGCTGGCCGAGGCCACCGAAGGCGAAAGCTATATCGAAACCGTATGGGGGCGTGGCTACGTTCTGCGTGACCCTGACGAACAAACCCATGAGGCCCGCGAAGCAAGCGCATAACATCTGCATTTGCCGCGACCCGATTAATCATAACTAAAAGCGCATCCGTTTCATTCGGGTGCGCTTTTTATTATTCGGCACAGCAGTGACCCTTGGATGTGCTTATCCAGCTACGCTGTCGATGCATTCTGTTTTCCGATAGACGCCGCGAACATCCGGCACCGGGATAAAGTCTTCGCAGATGCCCATGGTTGATTCCGAGCCGCCTAAAAACAGCGCGCCGTCATTGACCAGAGCTGAGCGCAGACCTTCAAGAACACTACGTTTGGTATCAAGATCAAAATAAATCAAAACATTGCGGCAAAAAATTACGTCAAACTTGCCCACAGATTTAATGCTTTCGAGCAAGTTTAAATATTCGAACCTGACCATGTTGCGAATTTGATCGCTTAATTGCCAGTAATCGCCATCTTGCACAAAATGCTTAAGCAACATTTCAACCGGCAATCCGCGTTGAACCTCAAACTGAGTAAAGATTGCTTTTCTGGCGCGTTCCAGAATGTCGTGCGAAATATCGGTGGCAACTATCTCGGCCTTCCAGCCGGCCAGTCGATTTTGTTCTTGATGCAGTATCATGGCCAGTGAATAGGGTTCCTGACCGCTGGAACAGGCGGCACACCAGATGCGAAACTTGCGTTTATCTTTTCTGCGTTCCAGCAACATTGGCAAAATCTGCTGACGAAACAGATCAAACGGACTGTCATCCCTGAAAAAAAGCGATTCATTCGTCGTCATCGCCTCGGTAACATCAACGGCCAGTATTTCATTTTCGCCGCACCGAAGTATTTCAATGACATCGGGAATCGTTTTAAGCCCGTGGCTGTGTACGACCGGCAACAGACGGGTATCGATCAAATACTTTTTATCTGGGGTAATCACAAGGCCCGACCGTCCCTGCAGGAAGTCTTTCAGAAATTCAAAATCGCGGGGGCCCATCGATCATTTTCTGCTAAGATAATTCATGACATAGCCAGGCAGTTCATCGATCGGTAATACAGCCGAACATAGCCCCGCCGTGGCCACAGCGCCGGGCATCCCCCACACGACACTGGTGGGTTGATCCTGGGCAATAACGGTGCCGCCGGCATCAATGACCATTTGCGCACCCTTTTGACCGTCGTTACCCATTCCGGTCAGGATCACGGTAAACACCCGTGCACCAAAAACCTTCACCACGCTGCGAAGCATCGGATCCACCGCCGGGCGACAAAAATTTTCTTGCGGGTCTTGGTTAATGCGCACAACCCGATCAGACCCCTTTTGTTCGACCAGCATATGGAAATCACCGGGCGCCAGTAAAACCCGCCCCGTCATCAGCTTATCGCCATCTTCGGCTTCTTTGCATTCCCAACCGGTCTGGCGGGTAATGTGTTCGGCCAGAATTGTGGTGAACGTTGCCGGCATATGCTGGGTTACGACAATGGGAAGACTGACGCTTTTACCCAGCCCTTTGAAAAATTTGAACAATGCCTGCGGGCCACCGGTAGAGCTGCCCACCGCGATGATGTCTGGCTTGGTGGTGGATGCAGGACGTAATTTTACATCCTTAACATCGCGCATTTCCCATCGTTTGGGTGCGCCGCCGGGCAGAGGTGGCGGAATTTCGCCCGGTGCCGGTTTGCGCGGCATTTTTCGTGCCGTAACGGAACCGCCGATTTGGTGACGACGAAGCTCGCCAAAGTTTTTAACTTTTTCCAGCAATTCACGTTTGAAATCATTTTCACCGCTGATCTCACGTGCGCTGGAAGGTTTGGGCAAATAGTCTGTAGCGCCACTGCTTAGCGCCTTCAGGCTGACCTCGGCATTTCGCGAGGTTAAAGTTGAGGCCATAATAATTTTGACGGTTTTATCAACTTCAATCAAAAGCGGAAGCGCCGTCAGGCCATCCATCACCGGCATTTCAATATCTAAAATAATAACATCAACGGGATCGCGCTTAAGGCTGTTGACGGCAAGCTGGCCATTGCCGACCGATGCCACAACGCTGACATCGGCGTCTGATTCCAGCATTCGTGTCAGCAACCCACGAATAACGGCTGAATCATCCACCACCATTACCCGGATAGGTCCGGTTGTTGCCGCAGTGCCTCTTGCTTTTGTCACCTTATTTTTTTCCAACTTTTCAGAATACACACTGGGTCAAAAATATATTTGGTTTTGTTAGAGATTAAGCAAATATCAAAGAAGCCCTACCTGCGAAAACTTCGCTTGAATGATTTCACCATCAAAAGGCTTCATGATGTATTCGTTGGCGCCCGCTTCAATTGCGTCTTGTATGTGTTCTATGTCGTTTTCTGTTGTGCAAAACACGACGATGGGCTTGTCACCACCAGACATTGCGCGCAATTCACGCAAAAATTCAATTCCGCTCATCACCGGCATATTCCAATCCAAAAGTACCGCATCCGGCATGGTGGCCTGACAGGCGTCCAAAGCCTGTTGACCATCGGCGGCTTCAATAGTCTCGAATTCAAGATCTTCCAGAATTTTTTTAGCCACCATACGAATGACTTTTGAATCATCGACAATCAAACAAGATTTCATGCCAAAACACCTTTATTAATGCTGCGCATAGAACCCGCAACCTGTTAGCCAGTTTGCATTATCGACCTTGCCCCCCAGAGCCGAGGAGCCAGACAACCGTGTACATCCACTAATAAGGCAAATATCGCGAAAAAAGAACCTTTTTCAAAGGCAACCCGGGCTAGGCAGAGCCGGAAATAGTGACACTGGCAACCGTATGGGCCAAGGAGCGAACCAGCTCATCGCGGTCGGACTTCGCCAGATAGTCATTAAATCCAACCTCACGCCCGCGCTGGAAATCATCGTCCGTGGTGCGCGCCGAAAGGGCCACCATCGGCACGTCTTTCCAGCGGGGGTCTTTACGAACCGCGTCGGCAAACTGGAAGCCATCCATATCCGGCATTTCGATATCGCTGATGATCACGTCATAGACCGCACCACGATCACGCAGATCTAAAGCATCTTGAGCTGAATCCGCAGTTGTCACCTTGAAACCCGCGACCGAAAGAATGGGCGAAAGCAGGTTGCGGAAAAATGGGCTGTCATCAACCAACAACACGTGCTTGCCCTGAATGTTGGCGCCTTCGCCTTCGCCGGCACCAAACCAGTCGGAAAACGCCTGGGTCAGGTAATGCCCGGCATCGATCACGTCGGTTGCGTGGCCATCAATTACGGCCGAGCCGATCAGGCCAGCGCGCTTGGCAGAAATTTCAATCTTGAGCTTGTCTTCAACGATATCGACGATGTCATCGACCACCAGCCCCATGGAACGTTCCTTGTCGGAAAATACCAGTACGGCCTGACGGCCTTCTGTTTTCCACTGATGATCGACATTGAATGGGATCAACGGCATCAGCTGACCGCGATACTGAACCATGCGTTCACCGTGGGAAATTTCCACGTCGTCCATTTCAATTTCTTCGAGGCGAGCGATCAGGGCCAAAGGAACCGCCTTCAATTCGTCGTCACCGGCACGGAAGATCAGCATGGATGCGCGCTCATCAGATTCCGCTAATGCTTCTTCAGAAACCGTTTCCGTCCCTTCGCTACCGCCAGCAGTGCCGGTTGATGCGGCAATACCGTTGGGATCGAGGATCATAATCACCGACCCGTCACCCAGGATGGTGTTGCCCGAATAAAATGAGATGTCGCGCAGGACCGGCGAGGTCGGCTTGACCACAATTTCTTCGGTATCAAACACCCGGTCGACAATGATGCCGAACGTATAGGTACCCACCTGGGTAACGATGATGAACATTTCTTCATCGCTGTTGGGATCACGGTCCTTAGGGCTCGACATGTTCAACAAGTCGCCAAGGTTGACCAGCGGCAGCAAACGGTTGCGCAAGCGCAGCACCGGGCTTTCGTTGATGACTTCGATGTTGAATTCCGAACGCGAAGAAGCGCGCACCAGTTCAAGAACGCTGATCTGCGGGATCGCAAACTTTTCGCCACAGCTTTCCACGATCAAACCGGCAACGATGGCCAGCGTCAGCGGGATCTTGATGGTGAACGATGTGCCCACGCCTTCGGTCGATTTCAGCTCGATGGCGCCACCGATTTTTTCAATGTTGGTGCGCACCACGTCCATGCCGACACCGCGACCCGAAACACTGGTCACGGATTCTGCCGTGGAGAACCCGGCCTTGAAAATGTATTGCTGGATCTGCGTATCAGACATGCCTTCAAGTTCGGCGTCGGTGACCAGACCGTTGTCCAGGCATTTTTCACGGATGCGATCCATGTTCAGGCCTTTGCCGTCATCGCGGATCTGGATAATGATGTG
>DAOVVL010000136.1 GCA_030637205.1 Thalassospiraceae bacterium
AGGTGGTGTTCTATTGGCCGTGGCTGTTGTGGCAAATCGCCAAATCCAACTGGGATGTGGCCAAAACCATTTTAGGTTTCGGCGAACCCATCCACCCCACCGTCTTCAAGACCCAGGCCAGCCAAGAAAGCGAGCTCGATCAGGTGATCTACGCCAATTCGATCACGCTGACGCCGGGGACCGTCACGCTTTCGGCCGAAAGCGGCAATACGTTTGAGATCCATGCCCTGACCAAAAGTTCACGCCTTGAGCTTGAAACCGGTGAAATGAACCGTCGCTGCGCAGACTTTCACAATGAACCGGGCATGGGCGAGCTGGAATACGAAGCCACCCACAAGGAAGAGAAAGAAAAAAATAACAAGGGGGCAACGCCATGATGTTTGCCGCCGCCGCCCTTGCCGTCTTGATTGCCTTAGGCCTCGCCATGGTGCGTGCGTGCATCGGGCCGACCGTGTTCGATCGTATTCTGGCGATCAACACGGCTGGAACGCTGACCGTTGTGCTGATTTCAGTTTATGGCTTTTTGACCGAGCGCCCGGAATTTCTCGATATTGCGCTGCTCTATGCCCTGATCAATTTTATCGGCACCATCGCGGTGACCAAGTATGTCAGTTACGAAGGTCTGGGCTATCCCGTTGGCGATCACGATGACGGGGATGTTTGACATGCAATGGGACCAGATCGCAGATGTGTTGAGTTGGATATTTATTTCAGGCGGTGCATTTTTTGCACTAACCGGAACGTTGGGTATTATCCGCTTTCCAGATGTTTTCACCCGCATGCACGGTGCCGGCATGGTCGACACGATGGGCATCGGCCTGATTTTGGTCGGCCTGATGTTCCAGTCCCCCGATGCCATCACGGTCATCAAGCTGGGCCTGATTTTGGTGTTTATCTTTTTCACATCGCCAACCACGTGTTATGCGCTGGCGCGCGCTTCCTTGGCGGCAGGTTTCATGCCGATGAAACCCCGGCAAATTGAAATCATGACCACCCAGCACAAAGACGTCGTGGTCGAAAAGAAAGCCGCGAAAAAGAAAAGCAAAGACAAGGAGACCAAGTCATCGAAGACCTGATCATCATTGTCTTGCTGGTTTTCATGGCGGTCACAGCCGTGTTCATGTTGTGGCTCAGGGATCTGGTCGCCGTGATCATGCTGAGCGGAATTTATTCGCTGTTCGCTGCCATGATCTATGTGGTGATGGATGCCGTGGACGTGGCCTTTACCGAAGCCGCGGTGGGTGCCGGGGTTGCAACGGTGTTGATGCTGGGCACCTTGGCGCTAACGCGGCAGGGCACAGAAAAAGTGCATAAAACTATTTCGTGGGGGCCGCTCAGTCTGGTGTTGGTGACGGGCGCGGTCCTGATATACGGCACGCTGGATATGCCGCGTTATGGCGATCCCAATGCGCCGGTCCACAGCCACGTGGCGCCGCGCTACATTGAAAGATCAGCAAGCGAGGTTGGCCCACCCAACATCGTGACTTCGGTGCTGGCCAGCTATCGTGGCTATGACACGCTGGGTGAAACGGCGGTGGTCTTTACCGCTGCAATCGGTGTGCTGGTTATTCTGGGGCGACGCAATCGCCGCCAACGTAAAAAGGCAAAGCGGGAGGATGCGACATGATGCATCAAAAATCCGTTTTGCGGGTGGTGTCCAAGCTGCTGATCCCGCCTATTTTGCTGTTCGCGCTGTACGTTCAGTTTCATGGTGACTTCGGCCCCGGTGGGGGCTTTCAGGCGGGCGTGATCTTTGCCGCCGGTTTCATCCTGTATGCGCTGATCTTTGGCGTTGCTTCGGCCCGGCGCGTGATACCGGCAGCGGCCACCCGTGCGCTTTTGTCATTGGGCGTGCTGCTGTATGCCGGGACCGGGGTCGCTTCCATGTTGATGGGTGCCGAGTTCCTGAATTATTCGGTGCTGGCAGCAACGCCATTGGCCGGGCAGCATTTAGGGATTTTACTGGTGGAACTCGGCGTCGGCATGACGGTCACCGGGGCCATGGTTACCATCTTTTATACCTTTGCCGCCCAGCCCGGCGGCGATGAACTTCCCCGCAACAAACAAAACAATCCCGATGAGGGCGCGAAAACATGAGCGACGTCTTCCCCGGCCTGTTGAATTACTGGATCGCCATTGTTTTAATGATGGTCGGCTTTTACATCGTGATCGCGCAAGGCAATTTGATTAAAAAAATTGTCGGCTTGAACATCTTTCAGGTGGCGGTATTTGTTTTTTACATCTCGATGGGCAAAGTCAAAGGTGGCACCGCACCCATTCTGGGTGAAGGCATCGATGTGTATTCCAACCCCCTTCCCCATTTTTTGATCCTGACCGCCATTGTGGTGGGCGTTGCCACCACATCGCTGGCGTTGGCGTTGATCGTTCGCATCAACACATCGTTTGGCACCATCGAAGAAGACGAAATCCTTGAACTTGAACACGCTGATGACGCAAAAGAGGAAACGTCTTAAATGACCGATGCCTCTAACCCGCTGTTGATCCTGCTTGTGATCTTGCCGTTAATGGCGGCGCCCGTGTGCGTATTGATGCGCAACGCGGTGGCCGCGTGGTCGTTGTCCCTGGTCGTGGCGTGGGCGGTGCTGGGCATTTCGATCAAGTTGTTGATGGAACTGAACACGACCCCAACCATGTACTATCGCATTGGCGGCTGGGATGCACCGTGGGGCATTGAATATGTGCTTGACCCGGTGGGTGGCTTTGTCATTTTGATCGTCGCCGTGATCGGTGCGCTTTCGATGACCTATGCCAAGGCCAGCATAGAAAAAGAAATTCCATCTGAACGCATCTATCTGTTTTACGCCATGATGATGTTGTGCCTGTCTGGCCTGTTGGGCATTGCCATCACGGGAGATGCGTTCAACCTGTTTGTGTTTTTGGAAATTTCATCGCTTTCATCGTACGTGTTGATATCGCTGGGCCGTGACCGCCGGGCGTTGAGCAGTGCGTTCAAGTATCTGGTCATGGGCACCATTGGCGCCACGTTCTACATCATCGGCGTTGGCATGATGTACATGATGACGGGCACGCTCAACATGGCGGACCTTTCAACCATCCTGCCGACCATTGCAGATACCCGCACCATAATGGCGGCGCTGGCGTTTTTGACCGTTGGCATCTCGCTGAAACTTGCCCTGTTTCCACTGCACATGTGGTTGCCCGGGGCGTACGCGTTTGCGCCATCGGTGGTGACGGTGTTTTTAGCCGCAACGGCGACCAAGGTTTCGCTATATGTGTTGCTGAGAATCTTTTACACCGTGTTTGGCAATGTCGATGTGTTCGCCACCTTCCCCATACAGCCGCTGTTGATGACCATGGCGCTGGCCGCCATGTTTGTCGCCAGTCTTGCCGCCATCTGGCAACACAACATCAAGCGCATGTTGGCCTATTCATCCGTGGCGCAAATCGGTTACATGGTGCTGGGCGTCGCCATTGCATCCGAAGCAGGCTTGACCGGCGGCATTTTGCATCTGTTCAATCACGCGCTGATGAAAGGTGCGTTGTTCATGGCGGTCGGCGCGATGGTATTTGCCACCGGCGCCGTGACGCTCAAGGATCTGGAAGGCATGGGCCGACGTATGCCGCTGGTGATGGCAGCCTTTGTGGTCGGCGGTTTAAGTTTGATCGGGGTGCCGCTAACAGTCGGCTTCGTGAGCAAATGGGTTTTGGTATCGGCCGCGCTTGACGCCGGCATGTGGCCGCTGGCGGCGCTGATCCTGGCATCGTCATTGTTGGCCATCGTTTATGTGTGGCGCGTGGTCGAAGTCGCCTACCTGCGCCCGGTCCCCGAAGGTGCACCCGCACCCGCACAAGTCCCGCTTTCCATGCTGTTGCCGATGTGGGCGCTGGCCCTGATGACCCTGTGGTTTGGCATCAATGCGACCTTAAGCACAGATTTGGCAACTCAGGCCGCGCGCAACTTAATGGGGGGCTTGTGACATGTTAAGCGCCCCCGATGCCATTTTGGCCGCGATCTTGCTTCCGCTGGTGGGCGGTGCGGGCGTGGTTTTGTTTGGCGAGCGCCACCGAAACCTGCGCGAAGCCGTAACGTTGGTGACCGGCGCGGTCTTGTTTGTAATCGTTGCTTCGCTGACAGCGGACATCATCAATGGTGCGCGCCCAAGCCTGATTGCCTATGAAATGATGGCGGGCCTTGAGATCAAGTTCACCGTGGAACCGTTGGGGCAGATTTTTGCACTGGTGGCCAGCGGCCTGTGGATTGTCAATTCCATCTATTCCATCGGCTATATGCGCGGCAATGCGGAAAAAAACCAGACGCGCTTTTATTTGTGTTTCACCATCGCCATCGCCAGTTCCATCGGCATCGCGTATGCCGGAAACATGCTGACGCTGTTTGTATTTTACGAGGCGCTGACGCTTTCGACCTATCCGCTGGTCACCCATTCAGGCAAACCCGAAGCGCGTTCCGGCGGACGGGTCTATCTCGGCATTTTGATGGCGACGTCTATCGGCCTGTTGTTTTTAGGATTACTGTGGACGCTCAACATCGCCGGCACGCTGGACTTCACGCCCGGCGGCATCCTTGCAGGCAAAGCCGAAGGCCCCATCGTTGGGGTGCTGTTGTTCCTTTACATGTTCGGCATTGGTAAAGCGGCCCTGATGCCGGTGCATCGCTGGTTGCCCGCCGCCATGGTGGCACCGACGCCGGTGTCGGCACTGCTGCACGCGGTTGCCGTGGTCAAGGCGGGTGTGTTCTCTGTTGTAAAAGTCCTCGTCTATATATTTGGCCTCGATTTCCTCAACGACGCTACTGCGGATAACTGGCTGATCTATATCGCGGGCTATACCATTATTGCGGCGTCGATCATTGCGCTGAGGCAAGACAATTTAAAGCGGCGACTGGCCTATTCCACCATCAGCCAGCTTTCGTATGTGATTTTGGCCGCAGCCATCCTCGCCCCCATTTCCATGATCGGTGCCGCCATGCACATCGCGGCCCATGCGTTTGGCAAGATCACATTGTTTTTTGCCGCCGGTTCCATCTATACCGCCGCACACAAAACCGAGGTCAGCCAGTTAAATGGCATCGGGCGACGAATGCCGTGGACCATGACGGCCTTTGCCATCGGTGCGCTTTCAATGATCGGCCTGCCGCCCACCGCCGGGTTCGTTTCCAAATGGTACATCCTGAGCGGCGCGCTTGAGACCCAACAGATGTTTGCCGTGGGCGTGATTATACTTTCAACGCTGCTGAACGCGGCCTATTTCCTGCCCATTGTTTATGTCGCGTTTTTTAAAGCCGAAACCAAAGTGGACGGCCATGCCCACGTTGATCACGGCGAAGCGCCGCTGGGCGTGGTGATCGCGCTATCCTTAACCGCACTGGGCACTGTCGCGCTGTTCTTTTTTCCCGACATACCGCTGGGCCTGGCGCAATCCATGATGGCCCCAGAAATAATGGGAGCGCGCTGACATGGCTGATGCGGAAAAAATTACAGTGAAAAAAGTCACCCCACCGACCAAGCCACAAGACATGCACTGGCTGGTGCGGCCCAAGACCATCAAGGGGCTTTGGCTGGGCGGCATTTTGCTTTTAGGCCTAATGGTATGGATGAGCGCCTACGCGCATCCCCACGTAACGTTCGGCATCGAAGGCACGTTTGCATTTTTTGCATGGTACGGGTTTGTGACCTGCATTTTGATGGTGGTGGGTGCCAAGGTGCTGGGCATGGTCTTGAAGCGGAAGGACACATACTATGACTGACGTCCCCTTCCCGCCCGGCTTGTTGCTCGTTCTCGGCGCATTTGCACTGCCGGTATTTTCCGGCTGGGCGCGCAGTGCGCTGGTGCTGGGCTTGCCGTTGATCACACTGTGGATGGTCGGCCTGGTCCCCGATGGCGTATCGATGACGGCACCGTTTCTCGGCTACCAATTGGAACTGGTTGAAGGCGATAATCTGGCGCGCCTGTTCGCCACCATTTTTGCCCTGATGGCTTTTGCCGGGGGGCTGTTCTCGCTCAACCAGAAAAGCGTGGTGGAAATGACCGCGGCCTTTGCATATGCCGGAAGCGCCATTGGCGTCGCACTTGCGGGCGACCTGATCACCATGTTCATTTATTGGGAACTGATGGCGGTGGGCTCAAGCGTTGTGGTATGGGCGGCGGCCA
>DAOVVL010000151.1 GCA_030637205.1 Thalassospiraceae bacterium
GCCCACCTGAGCAAAAACGGGTATTGCTGACGCGCAGAGGTGTAGCCGACCATTTCCAACACCAACGCGGCGCTGATCTCCTTACCGTGATGGCGGGCATAGAAGCGACTGCCTTGTGTGGAAGTGAAAAAATGGGGCGGCTCCTCCAGGGTAAAGGCCGTGAAACGCAAAGGTCGGTCCTCGCCCTTCAGTAAACGCGCCGTTTCCAGCATAACGGCAACCGCGCTGGCGTTGTCGTCGGCACCGACGGTTCCCGCAACGGTGTCGTAGTGGGCCCCGATCAGGATGTCGCCGCGCCCGCCCGCTTTCCTTTTCGCGCCACCGGGTCTGGCGATCACGTTGGCGGCGGTCAATGACCGGGCATGGGCGGAGGACGTATAGTCATACGATTGCAAGGTTACGTCGTAGCCCATTTCACGGAGCGTTTGGGAAATGTAGTCGCGGGCGCGACCAAGGCTTTCCGGCTCGGCGCCGCTACGGCTGCCGATATCGTCGCAAAGGACGGAAATATGGTTTTGCAGCGCAAACTCAATTAACGAGGCCACCATGGACTGTTCCCCGTAGTTGCAGACGCAGCACCTATAAATAACCTAAATACGATAGGCCATTATAGCACGTTGTGCTGACAATGTTGCAGGGGCAAAGCCCCGCTGTGCTATGCTATACATCTGTCGGTTATCTGCTTTTTTGGGGAGATACTCAGATGGGCATGTCGCTTTCATCCCCCGCCTTCGCCCACATGGGTTTGGTTCCACGCGCTCATACCTGTGATGGTGCGGACGTTTCGCCGGAACTTAGCTGGAGCGACGTTCCCGCCAGCGCCAAAAGCCTCGCCCTGATTGTCGACGACCCCGACGCCCCCGACCCCGCGGCGCCCAAAATGACCTGGGTCCACTGGGTGCTGTACAATATTCCACCCGATGCATCCGGCCTTCCCGACGGGCAAAAGTCCGCCACCCTTGCGCCGGAAACGCTGGAAGGAATCAATGACTGGAAGCGCACCGGTTACGGCGGCCCCTGCCCGCCTATCGGTCGGCACCGTTATTTCTTCAAGTTGTTTGCGCTCGATTGCACGCTCGCCGACCTCGGGCAACCGACCAAGGTGGAACTGGAAAAGGCGATGAACGGCCATGTGATTGCACAGGCCGAGCTTATTGGCCTATACAGCCGCGCTTAGACGCTCGGATGCAATTTCACGCATGCGAAATTTCTGTAGCTTGCCGGTCACCGTCATCGGGAACTCGTCAACGAACTCGACATAGCGCGGCACCTTGAAATGCGCGAGGCCGTCGCGGCAGTAGCTGCGAATTTCATCTTCGTTGACTTCTGCACCCTCGTGCAATTGCACCCAAGCCATAATTTCCTCACCCATTTTTTCATCGGGCACGCCGAACACTGCTGCTTGAGCGACTTTGGGGTTCTGGAACAGCCATTCTTCTATTTCCGCCGGGTAAACATTTTCGCCGCCGCGAATGATCATGTCCTTGATGCGCCCGGTGATACGGACATATCCCGCATTGTCCATAATTCCCAAATCGCCCGAATGAAGCCAACCGGCATCGTCAATCGCTTTGTTGGTGGCATCCGCATCGCCATAGTAACCGCGCATGATGTGATAGCCGCGAAAGCAGATCTCGCCGACGGATCCCAAGGGCACGGTTGAGCCTGTTTCCACATCAATGACCTTCACCTCTTGATGGGGAAGGTTGCGGCCCACGGTCTGGGTCCTAAGCGCGATGCTGTCTGCGGCATCGGTCAGATGGGTCAACGGCGAGGCTTCGGTCTGGCCATAACCGATCAGGATTTCCCGGCAATGCAAATCTTTCATCACCCGCTTCATCAGTGCTTCCGGGCAGGTGGCACCAGCCATGATGCCGGTACGAAGACTGGAAAGATCGTACTTGGAAAAGTCCTCATGCTCCAACTCGCCAATGAACATGGTCGGCACCCCGTGCAATGCGGTGCACTTTTCGGCTTCGATGGCTTTAAGCACCGCGCCGGCGTCATAATGCTCTGCCGGCAACACAAGGGTCGCGCCGACCGAAAGGCATAAAAGGTTCGCCAGCACCATACCAAAGCAATGGTAGAACGGCACCGGAACGCACAAACGATCGTTCTCCGTAAAATGCATGGCGTGGGCCGAAAACAGTGCATTGTTGAGAATGTTAAAGTGGCTGAGCAGAACCGCCTTGGGGAACCCGGTGGTGCCTGATGTGTATTGGATGTTGATGGGATCGTCCGGGTCCAGCGCCGCCGTTGCCCCGTCCAGTTCCGCGTTCGTTACCCCCTCACCCGCCGCCAGCATGTCCAGCCAATCCCGGGTTTCCGACATCGGGTCGAACACGACAATAGTGCGAAGGTCCGGGCAACGCGGCCCCGGAAGGTCAAGTTCCTTCAGCATGCCTAAATAGTCGCTGGATTTAAAACTGGGCATCACGAACAGACCCTGCACCTTGGAACGGGTCAGGGCGTATTCAAGTTCGCGTGGACGGTAGGCCGGATTGATGTTGACCAGAATAACGCCGATGCGCGCTGTCGCCATCTGCACCAACAGCCATTCGATATTATCGGTGGCCCAGACCCCGATACGCTCGCCCTTTGTGAATCCCGAGCCTAATAATCCTTTCGCCAACGCGTCGGTAAGCCGGGAAAGTTCGCCGTAGGTTAAGCGCCGCCCCTGATGGCACGACACGATGGCTTCGCGGTCGGGAAATTTTGCAACAACTGAGCGGAAGTGATCGGGAATGGTCGCCCACTGCAAAGGCGTATCGCCGCCGCGATGGAAATAGCTGAGCTGGGGTGTATCATTTTTCACCATTCTCCACCTCTGCCCAGTAGGCATCCACGCGTGCCTGTATATCAGCGATGGTGAAGTCGTCGCGTTTTGGTTCGAACAGGTGTTTGAAGCGCCCTTGAAGTTTCAGGTATTCCTCCACCGGTACGCGCGGGTGCGGGGTACGGGTATGTGTTACTTTGCCGTCGACATATTCCTTGAGCGGAAATATCCCGGTCTTCACCGCCAGATGCCCTATGTCCACCGTATCCTTGGGGTCGTAGTCCCAACCGGGCGGGCACGGCGACAGCGCAAGTATCAGGCGCGGCCCGGTCATGGTTGCCGCCTTTTCCACCTTGCGCGCAAGATCCAGCGGTTCCGAACCGATAATGGTGGCCACGTAAGCCGGATCATGTGCCGCCCAGATGGAAAACAAGTCTTTTTTAAACCCTGGAAATCCTATGGCCCCGGTGCTGGTGGCGGTGCGCGCACCATGCGGGGTGGCGGCGGAATATTGCTGGCCGGTGTTGCCGTATCCTTCGTTGTCGTAACAGAGGTAAAGAAAGTCGAGCCCCCGCTCAATAGCGCCGGATGTGGCTGATAGCCCCATACCGTAGGCCGCGCCGTCGCCGGTCAGCACCACCACATCAAGGTCTTCGTCGTCACTGATGCTGCCCCTGTCTTTCAAAATATCCAGCGCATCACGCACCCCTTGCGCCCCGGCAGGCGCCGAAGCCATGGCGGTGTAAAGCCATGATCCCTGAAACGGCGTAAATGGGTAAATCGCCGACAGCGTCATGCACCCGGCGGCGTTGACGAAAACTGTTTTTTTGCCGAGCACGTCATAGACTTCTTTCACCGCCTCCAGCCCACCGCAACCGGCACACATGGCGGTGCCGGGCCTGAGAAGGTGTTCGGAAGGAAGCTCTTTCATGCTGGCGAAGCGGCTGGTTTTGGTCATGGCGCGTCCTCCTCGTGCAACGCTTCAACCGCTGCAATGGCCTGAAATTTTCTCATTTCACGCAATTCGTTCTCGGTGTAAAGCAGGCGCGGCGGCGGCGTTTCACCGCGTTCGGCCGCGCTTAGTGCTTCGCCCGCCAAGGCGGCGTATTCATCAAACACAATGTCGCGCCCGCCAAGGCCGCCGATGACGCTCATCAGAACTGGTGGCGCCCCCGATTGGCCATAAAGTGTAGATGCAATCTCACTATGAAGTATTCCACCCATACCCATTGAGATGTTCTGGTCGATCACCACAACCGCCTTTTTGCCCGAAAGCGCATTGATCAGTGCATCACCCGGCCACGGGCGGATCAGGAACGGGCGCACCAGCCCGGCCTTGATGCCCTGTTCACGCAGCCGATCAACCGCATCGTGCGCCTTGGTCGCAAAAGATCCCATTTGCACGAACACAACATCGGCGTCATTCGTTTGATGACAATCGACCGCGCCATAGTTACGACCGAAGATTTCGGCAAAGTCGGCAACGGCTTCTTCAAATACCTGTTCACCAGCCAATGCCGCCAAGTGGGTTTCGTAACGGAAATAACTGTACGGCCCGCCGCCCAGCACGGCGACGGCTTCGCTGACCGGCTGGTTGGCGCGAAAGGCATAATCGCCGGGATCAAGATCGGGCAGGAAACGGCTGACCAGCGTCGCGTCGGGCAGGATCACCGGCTCGCGTGTAAACGAAAGATAAAAACCGTCGAGGTTGACGATCACCGGTAAGCGCACCCGAGGGTCTTCCGTCATGCGCGTCGCGATCAGCATTGCATCAACAACTTCCTGACAGGTCGCGGCGTGCAATATCAAACACCCGGAATCTCTGGCCGCGAGGATGTCGTTGTGGTCGGGCTCCAGCGTGATGGGGGCGCTCAGGCCCCGCGAAACATTGACCATCACCAACGGCACCCGCCATCCGGCGACCGTATAGAGCATTTCCATCCCGTACAGCAGGCCCTGCGACGAAGTGGCGGTAAAGGTGCGCACCCCGGTGGCCGCCGCCGCACCGGCGGCGGTGATCATCGAGTGCTCGCTGTCCAGCGTCACCATGCGCCCGCCCATTTCACCGCTGTCTATCCAGCGGCCAAGGGTTTCGATAATTTCGGTTTGTGGCGTAATGGGAAACACCGGGAAATATTCAGCGCCAGCCAACCTCGCCCCCCAGGCAGCGGCGGCATTTCCGGTCAACAACAGTCGGGTCATGGCGCGATCCCTTTCTCTGCTTCGGCCTCTGCTTCAGCATAAATAGCGTGCGGCGGACACTGGGCCAGACAGATCAGGCAACCCTTGCAGTGATCGTAGTCGATCACCGGATAGCCCGCATCGTCGACAGAGATGGCACTGTCGGGGCAGAACGACCCGCACACCCAGTTACATCGTTTGCATAGATCCTTATCCACTACCGGGCGCAGCGTGCGCCACAGTCCGGTCTTGACCTGCACGCTGGTGGCACCGGCGTGAATGGTCGGGGCGGAACGATCGGTATCTTCGCGCGTAAGCTTGACCCACCCGGGGTCACCCGCCTTAGTGCCGCCGGGTTGCTGGCGGACGGAACACGCGTGTTCTCCCCCCAGCGCATCGAAGGCAGCCAGCGCCTGTTCCATATTTTCGGAAACGACGGCTTGCCCATGATCGACGAGTTCCCGGGAAATGGCGTCGGTGATACTTTCTTTCTTCAGGCCCAGCAAGCGGGCTGCTGCACCCGCCAACACCGAGCCGACATGGTGGTGTCCGGCCAGATCCGCGGCTGAGAATACGGGCAACACAACGATCAAGGCCTTGGTGTTGAGGCGCTTTTGCCAAGTGTCCGCGTCCTCAATGCTGTTGACGGCCAGCACCGTGTGGGCATCAAGCCCCTGCATCACGCCAGCCGCGGGAATGGCGATCAGGGTATCGTCGGCGACCAGCACAAGA
>DAOVVL010000225.1 GCA_030637205.1 Thalassospiraceae bacterium
GGTGGATGACCGGGTCAGGGGGCTGAACGCCGGGGCGGATGACTATCTATTGAAACCGTTTGCCATGGAAGAACTGACCGCACGGGTTCGCGCCCTGTTGCGCAGGCCCGACAGCGGTGTCGGGCTCAGCATTACGGCCGGCAACGTTTCGTTTGATACTACTGCGCGCGAAGTGCGCGTTGACGGCAATGTTATCAAGATTTCCAGGCGTGAAATGACGGTTCTGGAACAACTGATGCGGCGCAACGGGCGTGTGGTCGCCAAGGATGCGCTGGAAAGCAAACTGTATGGATTTGATGATGAGGTCACCACCAATTCGCTGGAAGCCCATATTTCCCGGTTGCGCAAACGCCTGGTAAAAGCCGAAGCTTCGATAAGTATTCACACCCTTCGCGGGGTGGGCTATTTGCTTTCCGATGAACAACCTGAGATCTGACCGATGCCCGCATATGTCCCAAAAAACTGGAGCCGGCTGCTTTATTTTGCACTGTTCAGCTTCGTCTTCATTTTTGCCTTCACCATCGCATGGGAGAGCTTTCTTGAAGGCTGGTTGATGAACTTGATGGGGCATGAACATTGGGGCGATCATAACCGTTCATTCTTTATCTATATTTTGATGGCCAGTTTATATGCAGGTATCCCGGTTGTTTTTCTATTTCTGCTGGGCATGTGGTTAATGCGTTATCTGAATGAACGCGAAATGGACCTTATCGTGGGTGAGGAACGCCAACGTTCCTTTGCAGCAGACGCCGCGCACGAATTGCGCACACCGCTGGCCGTGTTGCGGGCGCAAATCGAAAGCATGGAATATACCAAGTCGACGCGGGCGCTGTTAACGGACGTGGACAAGATTGTTCATATTATCGAGCAAATCCTCGACAAGTCGCGTTTTGAAGTCTTGCGCGTTGAGGCTGATGAAGTCGCCGACCTTTCCGAAGTTTGCTCCAATGTCACAACGTACATTGCGCCGCTGATCATTCGCGAAGGGCGAACCATCGAACTCATTGGCGCCGATATATCAATGCTGGTCCGGGGAAATTCATTTGCCCTCGAACAGGCGGTCAAGAACCTGATTTCCAATGCCGCCAAATATTCGGCGCGTGGCACCATGATTACGGTCGAGGTGAGTAGCGAGCCGGCGATCCATGTCATTGATCATGGTCGCGGCGTACCCAAAGGTCAGCGACGGGCCATTTTTGGGCGCTTTCACCGGGCTGACCGGCGCGGGGCGGGTTCCGGCTTGGGGCTGGCGATTGTCAAAAGCGTCACTGAGGCACACGGCGGGCGAATCGAAATATCCGATACGCCCGGTGGCGGGGCGACTTTTTCCATGCGTTTTCCTGGCTTTATAAAATAATCCAGCAATTTCAATATATTAGAATTTAATTATATAGATAATCCGCCGTGTCAGGTTGTTGTCAGCAAAGGTCGTCATATTTGCTCTGGGCGATGGGGTCATTTTAAACCCATCTTTTGGAGCGCACCCGATGATCAACAGAAAATTCCGGCTTATGATTCCCCTGGTTATGTTGGCAGCCGGGCTGCTCGCGGGAAGTTCAGCCCAAGCATCAGAAACAAGCTTCGAAGAAGAAGCGACCGGTTCCGAGTTACCACAAATCGCCGCCATGTCAGGCCAGTTTCTGAAACTGGAAATTACCACCACCTGCAGTGACAAAGGTGCGATCTTCAAGATTGTTAATCGGGGTGAAAAGTGGCCGCGCCGTGGCGTGTTGCGCCTATTTCATACCGACAACACCGATCAGATGAGCGAACGCAAACTGCGGCTGGCATCCAACCAAAAAGTTTCCTTCATCATCAAAAAAGAATTGCTGGACGGTCGCCCGCTCGGCTTGTGGATCGAACCTGAATGGTACGAACGCAGCTTTGCCTACGACGCCCGCATCAACTGTAACTAAGGATAGGCCCATCAGGGTTTAAGAATAATACGACGTTCCATGGTCCTGTCAGTGTCTGGCGCCCCAAAAGGGCTATGGAATTCAGCCGTCGACCTATCTAGCGTGGGCCGCCAGGTATGGTCGACGGCGATCTTTCCAAAAGGCCGAAGAAACGGGAGTATTCCCGGTCTTCGGTCTTCTTTTTTGCATTTTGTCTTGATCCAAGGCGTCGGGCTTGCCTTTGTGGCTCAGGTGAACGATCTTACAGCCCGGTGAACTTCAAGATTAGGCAGAACCCAATATGCCCCCCCTGCGTCTGGCGGTATTTGATTGTGATGGCACGCTGGTCGATAGCCAGCATTCGATCGTTGATGCCATGTTCGAAGCCTGTGACCGCCACGGTTATGCGCGCCCGACCGCCCTGGCCGTGACGCGGGTGGTGGGGCTTCCGCTGGTTGATGCGGTGGTTCGCCTGGTGCCGGATCTCGAACCCGGCCAAGGTGAAGAACTGTGCGAAACCTACAAGGCGGCCTTTGGCCAGATGCGCCAAGAAGGATCTGTGCGCGAACCGCTGTTTCCCGGTGTGCTCGATACGCTCGATGAACTGGAAAGCCGGGGCTGGCTGTTGGGCATCGCCACGGGCAAGGCTTTTCGCGGGCTTAAGGCGACCCTTGGCCATCACGGTATTCTGGATCGGTTTATCACCCATCAAACGGCGGACCGCGCCCGCGGCAAGCCGCACCCTGAAATGATGCTCAACGCCATCGAGCAAACGGGGGTAGATCCGGCCAACGCCATTATGATCGGCGATACCACTTTTGATGTGGAAATGGCAGTTAGTGCGGGAACACGTGCCATCGGGGTCGGTTGGGGTTACCATGAACACCACGAACTAATCGATGCCGGTGCGTTAACCGTGGTTGATAGCGGCCCGGCGCTGACAGCGGCGTTATTGGACGCGGTGGAGACAGACTGATGCAAAAAGGCGTGAAAATTCTGGGTGTGATCGGCGTTTTGGTGGTGGCGTTGGCCGTGGGCCTGATCGTTGCGCTCAAAAGCATCGATTTCAACCAGTACAAAGGCGAAATTGTGGCCCAGGTTAAGGCGCAAACCGGGCGCGACCTGCAAATCGCGGGTGATCTTGATCTGTCGATCTCACTTTCGCCCAGCCTCAAGGTTCAGGGCGTGAAGTTTGCCAATGCTTCCTGGGGCACGCGCCCGCAAATGCTGTTGCTGGAAAATCTGGAAGCACAGGTGAACTTGCTGGCGTTGCTGACAGGCGATATCGAAGTGAATTACATCGTGCTGTCGGGTCTTGATATTTTTCTGGAAACCGACGCTAAAGGTCGCGCCAACTGGGAAATTTCTACCCAAGCCCCCACCGATGATGATGCCACCACCGCAGCGGTGCCGATGCCTAAGGTTCATGACGTGCGTCTGGAAAACGTACGGCTGACTTATAAAAACGGCGTTCAGAAAAGCGAATTCTCCGTCAACATTCCCAACATGAATTTTGGTGTAGCTGACAGCAGCGCGCCGATACAAACCACCCTTCAGGCAAACCTTAATGGTGTGGATGTGGATGTCAGTGCCAAGTTGGGATCGCTCAAGCAGTTTGAAAATATTGCCACAGCATCGTTTCCTGCGCGCATCGAAGTAAAGGCTACCGGCTTTAAGGCGCTGCTCGATGGCGGGCTGCGCATCACGAAGGGTGCGATAAATCCTGATTTCACGATCAGCACCGATGTAAGCGATATGGCGACGCTTGCAAAACTCAGCGGCGTTGCTTTGCCGCCGGTCTCGACCCTTCAACTCGCAGCGAACCTCAAAGGCAGCGCCAATAAATTTTCACTAAGCGCCATTGAAGCCAAGATCGGTGACAGTGATATTTCGGGCGACGTTTCAATTAACCTCGCCACCAAACGGCCCTCGGTGGAAGGCAAACTTGCGTCGATGTTGCTCGACATCAACCAAATTACCGGATCAAATTCGGCGGCTCCAAAAAAGAAAACCAAACCCGGCGATAAAGTCTTTTCCCCGGACCCTCTCGGATTTGCCGCATTGGGTCTTGCGGATATCAACTTGAGTTACAGCGCCAAGAAACTGAAGGCCGATGTTTTGTCGCTGGAAGATTTTTCCACCAGGATCGAATTGAAGGCATCGCGCCTCAAAATTGATCCCTTAAGCCTGAAAATAGGCACGGGCAGCATCAAGATGCGCGCCAGCGTTGATGGGGCCGTGAAAA
>DAOVVL010000331.1 GCA_030637205.1 Thalassospiraceae bacterium
CCAGATGATCTTGCCTTCGTAAAGCATGGCGATGCGGTTGGCGATTTTGCGCGCAGACGCCGTGTCATGGGTGATGGATAACGCCGTGGCGCCCACTTCGCGGGTGACTTTTACAATGAGGTCGTTGATCACGTCGGCCATGATCGGGTCCAGCCCGGTGGTCGGTTCATCAAAGAAAATAATTTCCGGGTCCGAGCAGATGGCGCGCGCCAGACCAACGCGTTTTTGCATGCCGCCGGATAGTTCAGCCGGAAACAGTTCGGCCACATCGGCCACCAGACCCACCTGGGAAAGTTTTGCGATCGCGATTTCTTTTGCCTCGTCACGCTCGCAGCGCTTTTCCGCCAAGATGCCAAAGGCCACGTTTTCCCAGACGGGGAGTGAGTCAAACAATGCCCCCCCCTGAAACAACATGCCGAACTTTTGGTTTACCCGTTCGCGGTCCGCTGAATTCATGCCGACCACTTCTTCGCCGTCCACCTGAACGGAACCACTGTCGGCGCGCAACAGGCCAAGGATGCATTTCAGCATCACCGATTTGCCGGTGCCCGATCCGCCGATGACCACCACGCTTTCGCCGGGGGCAACGTCAAGATCAATGCCGTCCAGCACAACCTTGGGGCCGAACGCCTTTTTGACATCACGCAGTTTGATTTTTGGTGTCTCGTTCATGTCTGCCCCGTTATTTCGCGAAAAACATTTCGGTGAGGATGTAATCGAACGACAAAATCAGGATGCACGCCGAAACCACCGCGTTGGTGGTCGCCGTGCCAACGCCCTGGGCGCCGCCCTTGGAATGATAGCCGTGATAACACCCCATCAACGACACGATAAAGCCAAACGCGGCGGCCTTCACAAGGCCCGACGTCACGTCTTCAAAGGTTAAAAAGTTCCAGGTGTTTTGCAGGTAGTTCGATGCATTAAAGCCCAGCTTGTAAACCGCCACCACGTAGCCGCCAAACACGCCGATCACGTCGGCCACCAATACCAGCAGCGGGAACATGGTAATGCCCGCAATAAGCCGTGGCGCTACCAGATACTTCATCGGGTTGGTGGAAAGCGTGGTCAGCGCATCAATTTGCTCAGTCACCCGCATGGTGCCGATCTCGGCGGCCAAACTGGCCCCGATGCGCCCGGCCACCATCAGGCCCGCCATCACCGGGCCGAGTGCACGGGTGATGGATAACACCACCACATTGGCAATGGCGCCTTCGGCGGAAAAACGTGAAAAGCCCGTATAGCTTTGCAGCGCCAACACCATGCCGGCAAATACCGCCGTCAGGCCGACAACGGGCAGCGAATAAAAGCCGACGTCGACCATCTGGCGCAAGATGATGCGCGGATAAAAGGGCGGGCGCACCGCATGCATCAGGGCCGAAGCCATAAAAGTGGTGAGCCGCCCGGTGGCTTCAAGAAATGCGATAAAAACGCGGCCGATTTTTTGCAACGGGTTCATGCTCTCAAGAACCTTCCGTGGTTGCATAAATGCGGTGATAGCGTTCGCCTAAACTGGTCAAAATTTCATAGCCAATGGTGCCGGCTTTTTCTGCGACGTCGTCGACCGGGTTCAGGGGGCCGATCAGGTCCACAAGTGCGCCGGGGTGCGCCAGTGTTTCAGGAACCTTGCTAACGTCCAGCGTGATGAGATCCATTGATACGCGTCCCACAAATGGTGCCGGGTGCTCGCCGATATAAGCAACGCCGTTGTTACTAAGCGATCGGTTAAGGCCGTCTGCATAGCCCGCTGCGATGGTGGCGATGCGCGTTGGCCCCGCCGCCTGATGGGTCGAACCATAACCAACGCTTTCTGGAGTGTCAATTGAGCGCACCTGCAGGATTTTCCCTTGCAAACGAACCACTTGCGCCATCGGGTTGGCTTCGGCGGGGGTCGGGTTGACGCCGAACAGCGCAGCCCCCGGGCGCACCATATCGAAGTGATAATCGGTGCCTAAAAAGACCCCGGAAGAATTACAAAGCGACGCGGGCGCATCCGGCAATTGGCGAACGGCTGCTTTAAATGCTGTCAGTTGTGCTTTGTTGGTGGGGTTGTCGGGTTCTTCGGCTGATGCCAGGTGGCTCATGATCAGTTTCAGGCCCATGCCTGAAAGACGGTCCGGGTGTTCGCTTAAAATGGCCAGCTCGTCTTTATCCAGACCCAGCCGCGACATGCCGGTATCGATATGCAATGCCGCCGGTGCCGGGGTCTCGCTAGCCACGCAATAAACCCGCCACGCATCCACATCGACCAGTGAATTCAAAACCGGGATCAGGTGATGCGCAGTTAAATCGCGTTCCGCGCCATCCATGAAACCGCTGAGAATGAGAATAGAAGGCTCCGGCCCCAGCACCGTGCGCAAATGGATGCCTTCATCAATGGTGGCCACAAAAAAAGTTTTGCAACCCGCCACCGCCAACGCCACGCCAACGTGTTTGGCATCCAGCCCATAGCCGCCAGCCTTGATCACGGCGGCGGCCTCGGCATTTGCGGCTTGTTTTTGGTAAAGCCGCCAGTTGTCTTGAATGGCGCTTAAATCAATGGTCAGGATCGCGCCTGCGCGACGCGCATCGGCGCTGTCGAGTGCCGGGTTATGATCATGGGGTGCGTCGGTCATGCTTGGCGGCCTAGCTTAATCGTAGTCGCCACCATCGTGGTGGCTGTCGAGGTCGGTAAAGCGGGTGAACTGGC
>DAOVVL010000348.1 GCA_030637205.1 Thalassospiraceae bacterium
ATTTCACGCCGCTGATCTTCAGCCTTTCCATCATTGCGGTGATTTATACATCCCTGGTGGCGCTGGTTCAGGAAGACATGAAAAAGCTGATCGCGTATTCATCCATTGCGCACATGGGCTTTGTGACCGCAGGCACCTTTACCTTAAATGTTCAGGGCGTCGAAGGCGCGATCTATCAGATGCTCAGCCACGGCGTGGTTTCAGCCGCCTTGTTCCTGATCGTTGGCGTGATTTACGACCGCATCCATTCGCGCGACATTGCCGATTACGGCGGCGTCATCCACCGCATGCCGGCTTACGGGTTGGTGTTCATGGTGTTTATGATGGCGTCCGTGGGGCTTCCCGGAACCGGCGGCTTCGTCGGCGAATTTTTGGTGCTGGTCGGCATCTTCAAGGTCAACACATGGGTTGCGGCCTTGGCCGCGCTCGGCGTGATTTTGGGTGCTGCGTATATGTTGTATCTGTATCGTCGGGTCATTTTCGGCGCGCTGGAAAAAGAGAACCTGAAAAAGCTGAAGGATCTCAACAAGCGCGAGGTGGCGGTATTTGCACCGCTGTTGATTTTGACGTTGTGGATGGGGATTTATCCCGTTTCGTTTCTTGATTTCATGCATGTGTCTGTCGAACACCTGATTTCACAGGTCCAGGTCGCGGTCAATGCCGCCGAAGCTGTACAGGTTGTTGCGCGCTAGGCTTGCGCATAAGGAGTTAAAGTTTGATGCCGATAACTGAAGTTCCCAATCTGGCCCCGGCGTTGCCGGAAATCTTCTTAGGCCTCGCAGCCATGTCGCTGCTGATGCTGGGCGTTTTCCAGAACACCACCGGGCCTGATGGCGTGATGAAAGCATCGCGCCTGACGTCTGGCTTGGGAATTGTCATGCTGGTATTGGCAATGGTTCTGGTGGTTACCGTTTCGGGTGATCGCCTGCTGACCTTCGATGGCTTGTTTGTTTCCGACCCGTTTGCCAGCTTCGTAAAAGTCCTGATTTTGATCGCCTCGACGTTTTCGTTGATTTTAGCCGAAGACTGGATGGAAAAGCAGGGCTGCCATCGCTTTGAATATGTGATCGTGATTTTGTTCGCGACGCTGGGCATGATGATGATGGTTTCGGCCAACAACATGCTTTCGCTTTACATGGGGTTGGAACTGCAATCGCTGTCGCTGTACATCCTTGCAGCCTTCCAGCGCGACGATATGCGTTCAACCGAAGCAGGCGTGAAATATTTTGTGTTGGGCGCACTGGCGTCGGGCATGTTGCTTTATGGTATGTCGCTGGTTTACGGATTTTCCGGCACCACCGATTTTGATGCGCTGGCAGCTTTGTTTGCCGGCGGCACCGAACCAGCCGCCGGGCTGATCATCGGGTTGGTGTTCATCATAGCGGGGCTAACGTTCAAGGTTTCGGGCGTACCGTTTCATATGTGGACGCCTGATGTGTACGAAGGCGCGCCCACACCGGTAACCGCGTTCTTTTCCGTGGCGCCCAAGGTGGCGGCACTGGCGTTGTTCATTCGCGTGATGAACGGACCCTTTGGCGATCTGGCATCGCAATGGCAGCAGATCATCATTGCGATTTCGGTGGCGTCCATGTTGCTGGGTGGTTTTGCCGCCATTGCGCAAACCAACATCAAACGCATGATGGCGTATTCGTCCATCGGCCATGTGGGTTATGCGCTGATCGGTCTGGCGGTGGCCAATGAAACCGGCGTGCGCGCCATTCTGGTGTACCTCACCATCTATGTGTTCATGAATATCGGCACCTTTGCGTGCATCATGGCGATGCGCCGATCAGACCGCGCGGTGGAAAACATCGGCGATCTGGCAGGGCTGGCCAAAACCCATCCGGCGATGGCGGCGGCAATGGCTGTGTTTATGTTTTCAATGGCGGGCATCCCGCCGCTGGCGGGTTTCATCGGCAAGCTTTACATTTTTCTGGCTGCCGTCGAGGCGGGCTTTATGATGCTGGCGATCATCGGTGTGCTGGCCAGTGTGGTGAGCGCGTATTACTATCTGCGCATCATCAAGATCATGTATTTTGATAAACCCGTTACCACGCCACTGGAAACGCCCATTCCCAAACGCATTGTCGGCGTATTGGTGATTACCAGCATTTTTGTTCTGGCGTTTGTGGTGTTTCCAAATCCGGTCATCAACGCCGCCGGGGTAGCAGCGTCGGCGCTGTTTTCAGGCTAACGCATCTCATGGACAAGCCGGCTTCACGTCTGCACCTGCCAAGCCCTTATCGGCTGGTGGAACTGGACGCGGTAGACAGCACCAATGGTGAAGCCCGGCGCCTGGCCGAAGACGGTGCAAAAGATTCCACTTTGATCTGGGCCAAAAGCCAGACCGGGGGCCGCGGCAGACGCGGTCGCGCATGGGCCTCGCCCGAAGGCAATCTATATTTTTCCATTTTGTTGCGCCCGCCCTATCCGGTGCAAAGTGTCATGCAGTTAGGCTTTGTGATGGCCAACGCCATTGCCGATGCGCTGGCGGTGATTTTGCCGCGCGGCG
>DAOVVL010000077.1 GCA_030637205.1 Thalassospiraceae bacterium
GTGCGCGAGCTGGCTTCTTCATCATCAACGATCAACAGATATGACATACGACTATCTTTCCGCCATGGGTATATGTGTTTCGGCCGGCAGTGTGAAGCTGACTGTGGTTCCCTGACCTTCGCTGGTTTCAAAACTCAACATGCCGCCATGCTGCTCAATAATACGCTTTGCTATGGCCAAACCCAAGCCCGTACCCTTGGCCCGGGTGGTAAAGAACGGTTCGGTAATTTCGCCCAACAGGTGCTGAGGAATCCCGGGCCCAGTATCGGCCACATCAATGCAGGCAAAAACTGCATCGCCTGCGCCGCTTGGCGACGGCACAACTTGCTCCGAAATGGTGATGGTTATGTTGCCGCCATCGGCCATCGCATGAACTGCATTTTCGATCAGATTGTGCATAACTGAGTTCAGCTTTAGCAGATCGCCTTTGACCATTGGAATCGCATCGTTGTGAATTGCCACAAGTTCAATCCCCCTGCCCTTGGCAAGGGCCTGTTCGGCGGCCACCACATCGCTGACGATCTCGCCGATATCACATGGTTGGATTCGCAGAGATTCCGGTCGCGCATAAATCAGCATATCGGCCAGAAATTCTTCCATATAGCGAACCTGGCCCAGGGCAATTTGAAAATGCTCTTCATCTGCTTTGTCTGTTTGATTTTTGTTTTGCTGGCGTGACAGGATTTGTAAGTTCATCTTGATTGTGGAAAGGGCATTGCGAAGATCGTGCGCCACCATGGAGGCCATGCGCCCCATCGCCGCAAGCCCCTGGGTGGAAGCGATTTCGCGGGTACGCGCATCCACTTCAGCTTCCAGCCGATGCTGGTATTCATGCGCCATCGTGATATCGCGGTGAACGCCCAGCAAAGAGATCACATTGCCGTCTTCGTCGAAAATGGGGCTGATGGTCAAATCGACAGGATAAATTTCGCCGTTTTTACGCTGGTTCATAATCTCGCCGCGCCACGGCTCGCCGTTACTTACCTTTTCCCACATTTTTGTATGCATCCCGCGCTTGGCCGTAGGTGCGCGCAAAATTGATGGGGTATTTCCCTCAGCCTCGTTAAAACTATAACCGGTGATAATTTCAAATGCCGGGTTGACGTAATAAATTATGCTGTCGCGATCGGTCAGAATGATGGCATCCGTCGCCCCTTCAACCGCCTGGGCAAAGGCGCTGAGTTCATTTTCACTAATCACCACACGATCGGCCATCCAGTTAAATTCCTGGGCCAGATCGCCAATTTCATCGGAACTGCTGATGGCTATGCGGCTCGTGCGGTTGCCAGCGGCAAACTGCTTCACGCCGTCGCGCAACTGGCGCAGCGGGTGCGTGAGTCTGGTGGCTGCGATGCCGCCCACCAGGCCGATGAACAGGACACCTGCGATGCCGGCAAACGACAATACTTCAAGCGAGCGGCGCAATTGGCCGTAACTTTCACCCGGTGACTGGCTGACCACCACGCTCCACGGCGGCAGCTGGGTCGTTTCGCGCAAAAGATTGGTTTCACTCATCGGGGCGACGCAGGCCAAGCGATCCCAGGCGCCTCCTTGTTGCAGATCTTTGAGGGCTACCCAGTACGAGGCATCTGATACTTCCATTTTCCGAAAATCGGGTTTGGAACGCTCGGCCGCCTGCTTCATGGCGTTAATCAGGTAGGATTTTGGTTCGCCCATTAACGGAACGCCTGCATAATCGACGACAATAGCTTCGCCGGACTCGCCAAACTCGATACCGACGATACCCTCCATCAGCGACGCAAAACCAAATTCACCCACCACATAGCCGACAATGGAAGTTCCGCTCCACACCGGCAGGATGATGGTGATGCTGTCGGGTTCGCGATTGAACTCGATATAGGAGAAATGCTCTTGCCTGCCGGAAAACCGTTTATAGGTGTCCGTTTGGCTAATGACCCGGTTTTGCGGCGGGTTCATGGCGGCTACCAATGTGCCTTTGACATCATAAACGTTCAGGCCCTGCGGCAACGTTTGCTCAAGGCCGGAAATAACCGCCAGACGTTGTGAAAGTTGCGGATGCAGGCTTGATGCCCGCTGGCTGATGGTGCCGCCCTGCCATTCGCGCTCAAGGCGGGCAAGGCGAACATCGGCCCACACCGCATCGCGCGCGCCATACAGGTCAGATGCCTCGACCGCCACGGCGGCGGTCAGCACATCGGTCGCAATGCCGCGAACCATGTTGTAATTTTTAAACAGGCGGGCCTGAACCTGATCGGATACGCGCCCGGCGATCTGGCAATAGGTCTGGCCCAACGTGCCCTGAATGGTCGAAATTCCGGTGGTGTAAACAATATAGCCGCCAATCGCCAGCATGGCGCTGGCACCCAGAATGAACCACAGCGCAATGCGGCCGCGAATGCCCAAACGAAACCCGGCGGTTACCTCAACGGGGCCGGACGACATGGCTCAATCCTCCCACCGCTTGCGCCCAACGACACTTCGTCAAGACCGTGCGGATCTACGATATCACGTTAATTTTTAACACTTTTTTCCGAATCATGTAACCATTGCAAAGCGTGTCCGCAACACCACGAAAGCGCCGCGAACTTAAACCCCAGCCAATAAACAAAAAGGTTTTCAATGCATCGCAAAGTAATTTGGTCATAATGGCGAGCATAAATGAGCCATCACAAACTGGAAGAGACCTTATGAACCGTGGGTTAGCCTGGCTTTCAACGCGCCTTTTTAACCCTGCTATAGGGCGTCCGCTTGGTATTGGCGCTGCCTTTTTCGGCACTTTATTGCTTTGCGGCACAGCCATGAGCCAAAACAGGCCACAAACGCCAAATCCCGGCGAAATCACCATTTACGGCAGCATTTCACTGAAAGAGGCCACTCCGCACGTGCGCGCGTACAAAATTTTCAAGGACCACCAAGTTTGCGGCATAGACCTTCGGGAAATTCCCGTCATCAAAAACAATGGGGACGCGTTGCTCGATGCAGTGGTTTACATCGAAAACGCACCTGAAGGAAAACCATTTCCCGCAGCCGCCCGAAAAGTCACCATTAATCAGAAACGTTGTTTTTTCGAACCTTACCTTTCAGTGGTTGCGCAGGGTGGCGAAATTGAGGTCATAAATTCCGATCCGGTACTGCACAATATTCACGTTTACGAAAAGGCAGGCGGCACAGAACGAAGCGTATTTAATGTTTCACAGCCCATGCGCGGCGATATTACCCGCCATGTGATCAAATCCACAGGAAACATGCTGCATCTGACGTGTGATGCGCACAATTTTATGCTGGGTTACGTTTTTGTTGCGAAGTCACCGTATTATGCGGTCGTCGATAACGAAGGCCAATACCGCATTACCGGCCTTCCAGCCGGCACCTACACGATTACCGTCTGGCATGGTATTTTGGGTGAACAAAGCGAAACCGTGACCGTGCCGTCGGGCTCGCTGGCACACGTTAGCTTTACTTATTAGGAACGGTACGCGGGCTTTCGTCAGTCCATCTCGCCGACTTCACCGATACCGCCCATAAGCTCAACTTCGTCTTCCGCCTTGCCTTCCATCTCGACCAGATCTTTGTCCACAAGGCGCGAACGCTCGTACGCCGCATCGATGTGCCCAATCGTTTCTTCGACCATCTTGGCATAAGTTGCACCGGATTTATCAAACGCGACCTCGGTTGGATAGCTGGCCATAATTTCCCACACCACGGTGCGCGGGTACGGTTGGTCCAACACAAGGCAACCATCTTCAAACATGAACAATTCGACCAGATCCCAGCTTTCGCTATTGATATAGCCGACAATGGTGGGCCGGTGTTCGGTTGTGGGTGCGTGTTGATTGAAGTTTTCAACCAGGTTCGTTTTCTGCTCGCCTTCGATGGCAAAAAAGTCCGCGAGGTACGGTTTGGTTTCTGCCCAGTCTTGGCAGGTCTCGGCCGACCAACTTTCGGTCGGCGAAACGAAGAGCGCAAAGACTGCGCCCATGAAGAAAACGATAAGGGTTGGCATTCTCAACATTGTTAACCCATCCTGTTACGCACTAGTATTCATCCACCCCTGACGATACGCTAGTTTTTCGGTTCATTCTACTGACCGGCGCTAATAATTTTATTTAAGGCACCAGGATTTGACAGCTTATTATAAAGTCACAACACCAAATATCTTCAGGATCGAAAAATGAGCGAAAGCGATAACGACAGAGACGATCAGGCGGACACCATTTTGGCCACCGCCGTAATAGCGCCAAAACACCCGGATGACCCGGCCGTTCTGGCGGCGTTCGTGCGCGAACTGCAGGGACGAAACGTCAGGGTCGGCGGCCTGCTTCAATTTATCACACAGAACGAGGTTGGCAGACCTATCAGCCTTTATGCCGAAGAAATTGATACCGGTCGCCAAATCTCACTGATGCGCCCCGACAAAGAGATCAAGGGTCCGTCTGATTGCGTTTTGGAACTTTCCGCCTTGGCTGAAACCGCTGGAGCCCTTCGTCGCGCCATTACAGAATGCGCGGATCTGGTTGTGATTGAAAAGTTCGGCAAGGAGGAAGCAGCCGGCCGGGGGCTGTTGGACGATATTATGAAGGTCGTCGCTTCGGGCTTGCCCGCCCTGGTCTTGCTGCCACAGGCCTACGTCGAGCAATGGAACCAGTTTACCGGCGGCATTGTTGAGACGATCACCTTTGATGCCGATGCCCTGAACCAATGGTGGGGCAAAATTACCAAGCACAAATAATCAGGGCCAGATCAGGGAGCCATCCATGAGTACTGGCGTCTACTCTAAGCCCCTTAGCGGACTACTTTAAGGACTGGAATTTGGGACTGCTTCTGACCCAAAGCGGCCAATGTGGCCATGATCTATTATGATCAATATCTTCCTCTTTGGGACAGCGTGCTCTTGTCCATTTTCCGGCGCTTTCAGGCGTCAGACTTGAGCAACGGACTTGATCTTAGCGCGATGCTGGTTGGAGCGCCGCGCAATCTCGTTGTCCTGTTCCTGAATGGCGGTTCGCGCCAAATCCAGAAGGTCATCACCAAAGGACTGGTCGAGATGCTCTTTCGACACCCGCCGATTTGAGGTCAATGTCCCGTCATCATAGGTTACGTTGAACACCATAAACGTGGGGCCCTTACTTTTTGAATTTTTTCGAGCCATCAACCTGTGTCCATTTCTGATTATTAGAGATCAAGCTATCCGAATATCAGCTGAGACACCGTAACTTTCGGTAATGAGTGTCATTGCGTGGCGGATCATCTTCTGGCTTTCCCGATCGTGGATGGTGAAGATATGCTTCCCATCGCCCGGGGCAAAGGTCACAAAATTATGCAGCCCATATGTAATTAAGAATTTGTGTTCGTTATTCATCGTGTTTCCTTGGTTTATTTATTTCCAACGACCGGCGCTTCAAGCGCTATGGCGTGCGCGTCATTGGATGTGTTTTTGATATTGTCGAGAAGTCGGGCCAAAAGGGCCTGGGACTTAGTCTTTAGACGATAGCGCGGACGCCATCACTCGACAGTGGGTAATTTCTAGTTTTCAGTATCGCTTTGTATAGGCTGTTGGGGCTGCTCTGATTTCTTTTCCAGGGCTTCTTTTTTCTCAACAGCACGCTTGGCCTTCTTTTCGGCCTTCAATCGTTCGCGTTCTCTGCGTTCAAAATCGTAATTTGGCTTTTTGGCCATGACTATCCTATGAATATAACCGTAAAGGTTATGATTTTTTTTCAGCCGCTTCCCGGGCTTTACGCAGGGCACGCAATTCTGCCCTATGTTCCTTCTCTTGCTGTTGCGCATCGTCATTTTCTGAATGGATGCGCGCAGTTCTATTCTGGTACATAGCGAACCGCTCTTCCGCTTTGGATTTTCCGTAAGTGAACATTTTAATAATCCTTGCGAATGGTGTGACTACCGCCCCCGGCCTTAGCCGGAGGCGGAGTGTCGTGCGTATTATTCGGCGATCGTCAGGTTTTCAGCTGAAGATTTGCCGTTCTGTCCGGCTTGAAGCTCAAAATTAACTTTCTGGCCTTCGGTAAGCGTTCCCAGTCCAGCCTTTTCAACAGCTGAAATGTGAACGAAAGCATCTTTGGAGCCGTCTTCGGGTTCGATAAAACCAAAACCTTTGGCCGGATTGAAAAACTTTACAGTACCTGTGGTCATTGTCATTTTCCTCTAAACAATAAATATGGGTTCCGCGCTTCACATTATGTGATGGGCGGTTGATTAAACGCTCAAATTGTCTGGGGAAAAATAAGTTAACCGGCGTACCGATTATTCAAGGATCTCAAAACAAATATAAAACGTATGCGGGGTATATATAGACTTATCCGGAAAAGTCAATGGCGCGCGCTGATATCGGGATAAAACCGCCCCGCCCATAGCTTCCCTGTTTGGGTGCGCAAGGTCATAATAATCAATTAGAACAAGATGCTACCATCAAGTTTGGGCTCATGGCCCCAACTTTATCTAGATTTTGCAGGAAGAACCCGAAGACAGCTTCTGGCTATAAGCAGCCTCCCAGTACGAAGCAGAAGGACGGCTACTTTGGAGTGAAAAGGCGACACACAGGGTGTTTGTGCGCCCGATCAGGAAATCTTGACCAACGTCAAAGCGCGGCGGCTTAGATTGTGCTCATATTTACGGGTCGGAGGTTCCCATCCTCCCACTGCGCTTCAAGCCTCTCCCCCCCCCGCTTCAAGCGCACCTCCGGCGACACTTACCGATTAGACTAACCGGCCCTCTGCGGGCCGGTTTTTTTCTGCCTGTTAGCGGTCCCCGTAGCCTGAAGCCACAGGTCCGCTTGTGGCTATTAGCTGACGTTTCAGGAAGGGCTCCGTAACGTCCGCTTATGACCCTGAACGGACGTTTGGCATTAAGGTTTTACCGTGTTCAAAATCTATGGGACTGTCCAACCGCTGACATCACCACGACCTCTTCGCCAAAAGTTTCAACCAGTTTGTGGATGGCCCTCCAGCCGGTACAATGTCCGGGAACGATTAATTTTAAATTGAAGTCTTTCATGTCTTTAATTGTTTCTGGAATAATCGCTTCGCACGCCGCCCCGGATAAGTGAAAACCACCCATCACAGCATACAGAGGAATTGGGTCGAAGACCTCACGCGCATTCTTCAGCACGTTAATTACACCAGCATGGGAACAAGCGGTAAACACGACGATTCCCTTATTTTTAATGTGCACGGCTGTATAACGCTCATCCATAATTAGCGGATCGGGTTCCCACCCGTTGCCTATATCCTTCACATGAGGAGGAAGCCCGACCTCGTAAGGTGTCACCCGTGGAATTTCGCCGCTAATGTAGAAGGTGTCCCCTAGAAGAGTGTGCTCTTCTGTCCTAGAGACGATATCGGCACCAAGCTCTTCAAGTTCGCTTTTGTCAGGCAACTCTTCGAACGGTATAATTCGGCCATCGGGAAGTTTCATTCCGCGCAGAACGAACATGTCATCATTTACGTGCACAGGGATTTTTTCGCCGCTCTTGGCTTCGTTGATCAGCCGAAGAGCAGAAGTCATTCCGCCAACGTGGTCCCAGTGACCATGAGAAAACATCGCGGCATCAATTTTTGAAAAATCAATCCCCAGTCGATTGCCATTACGTTCTACGGTTTTCCCTTCCGGTCCGGAATCAAACAGCAATGTATGACTATCTGCTCCATGGTTCGCCGTTATCACGAGTGAAAGCCCCCAATGGGCACAGCACAGGCATTTCCCGGAAAGTTCTGTTGCGCCTGCTTTTAGTATATTTGGGACGTGGCCAGTAACGGAATCAGGGGCCGTAGAGAGTATATCCATAATGTTATCGACCAGGACATTTACATCACATTGATCAATCGGTTTTAACATCATCAATCACCCTCCAATTTGTTAAATTTATAACCGGCTA
>DAOVVL010000098.1 GCA_030637205.1 Thalassospiraceae bacterium
CCCAAACGGAGAACTCCCCATGGCAGAACAATTGAAGGCCGGAACGGTAGACAACCCGAAGCACAACGTGCAGGCGATGAACAAGGCCATAGTCGACGGCTTCCAAGAACGCTTTAAGCAGGAAATGGAAGTCGCTAAAGCCGAAGAACGCCACATGAAGCCCCTGAAAGACACCCTCAAAAAGCACAAACGGAACATGAAGGCCGACACCGGCATTGATGGCATCGGTCTGGATAACCAGTATCGGGTCTATAAGCGCCAGGAGCAGGCCAAACTTCTCGAAGAAGACGACTCCATGCGGATCGCCGATAACCTTCGCATCGTTTATGAAGCCATGGCCCAAGGCGGCCAGTTGGACTTCGTCGATAGTCTGGGCGACTGATTATGAACGAAGTGTTGGCACTCGACGTTGCAACCGTTACCGGCTGGGCATTTGGCTCAGTCGGGACGGTGGCGCCTTCCACTTCCCTTGAGGCATCGGCAGGCATTTCTGACCCGCAACCCTTTTCCGGGGTTGAACGGATTGGCAGCAAGGAACTCAGCGACGGCCAATTCTTCGCCAAATATGAAAGCTGGCTGCAAGACCTGATCGTGGTCAACGGCCCCGATACCATTTTATACGAAGCCCCCTACATCAGCACCGATAAGCACATCAAGACTGCACGCCGGTTGCTTGGCATGGCGGCCATCACCGAGAAGGTGGCAAGCCAGATGCGGATTAAAGTTTTTGAAGCGAACAACGCCACGGTGCGAAAGCACTTTTGTGGCAAAGGCAGCGCACCCCGCAAAGACCTGAAAAGGCTGGTCCAGATTGAATGCGACCGACGCGGTTGGATATATGCAGACGACAATGAAGCAGATGCTTTGGCCCTTTGGGATTATGCAAAGGCGTGTTTGGCGAAATAGAGGAGAGGAATATGGGAAACCACCCAAAGATTTATAAATGCCCGATTGAGAACCTTCGGGACGTAATCCTGGCAGGCGAAGAACCAAGGGAAGTTGAAGTCACTGCAGCAATGGTGAAGGCCCAAGATATTAAAACATTGGCTAAGGGGTTGCTTGCCGCTCAAGCACAAAACCAAAACCTAATCCAGCGCATCCCGCACCTCGGCACAATATCATGACCAAGCGCCGCGCCATGACCCCGGCGAGAAAAGCTCGGATTATGGTGGCGCACGACGAGAAGTGCTGGCGCTGCAAGGAAGGGTTTGAGAATGGGGAAAGGGTCGAGTTTGATCACAAGCTGGCCCTAGCCAGAGGCGGCACCGACGACGACGAGAATATCGGCCCCTGCCACGTTCATTGCCACAAGCTGAAAACCTTTGGAGGCTCCACCAAGCTGGGCGCCGATATCTTTGAAATCGCCAAGACCAAGCGGCTGGCGAAGAAGCACCGCGAACCGAAGAAATCAAAACACAAATGGCCAAGTCGTGGATTTGGCAATGCTCGGTACAAAAAGAAACTAGACGGCACAGTGGTGCGGAAGGAGAAGGCATGAGACTTGTAATTGTTGAAAGCCCGTTTGCTGGCGACGTCGAAACCAACACCACCTATGCCCGCGCAGCCCTGCGCGATTGCCTGAACCGGGGCGAGGCACCCTATGCAAGCCACCTCTTGTATACACAGATAGGTGTGCTGAACGACAACAACCCAGAAGAGCGACAGCACGGGATTGACGCCGGTATAGCATGGGCCGATCTAGCCGACGCGATAATTGTATACACAGATTTGGGCATATCGCCGGGCATGAAATACGGGATCAATGAACACGCCGAGGCGGGCCACATTATTGAATACCGCACGATCCCCGGCTGGGCCGAAAGGATTAAGCCATGAGCGGCAAGCACATCTTTTATGTCGGCGGCGATCCCACAACCTATCCCCCAAATAAGGGAACGGTGAAAGAATGCCTTCTTGGCTTGGATCTATCCAAACGCTGGAAAATAACCGTGGAACCCTATGTCAAGCGCCGAAGCAAGGGCCAAGACGGGCTGGTGAGAATTTGGGACGGGAAAATTGCCGATTTCACAGGCGATGACCAAGCGTCAGTCCATGATTATTTGGTTGCTAAATTCTGCCCGGTGAAGACCATCACGATTGCCGGAGAAGACCAGGAGGTCCAATCCACCAAGTATCTAAACACCCAAGAAATGAGCGACTATATGACGCGGATGGAGGCCTGGGCGGCCACCACCTTGCATTTCACGCTGCCGCCGGCTGAGAACAAATAGGGGGACAAAATGTGGGACGATTGGGAAAACTTTGACTTTGAAGTCGAGAGGCTTCTGTGGATATTTGGGGTGGCGATTGTTGGAATAATCGCTGCCATTTGCATTGTTGCGGAGTTTTTGGAATCGTGATGCAAGACCTTCCCTTATTTCATTATGGCGCCATTTATGCTGACCCCCCTTGGGCCTATGAAAACTGGTCAGAAGCTGGCGCGCACAAGAACGCAAGCGCACATTTTGATTGTATGCCGCTCGATCAAATCAAGGCTTTGCCTGTTGGCCATCTGGCCAAGAAAGATTGCGCGCTTTTCCTTTGGGTCACAGATCCACTATTGCCCGAAGGCTTGGAAGTGATGAAGGCTTGGGGATTTGAGTTCAAAACTGTGGCGTTCACCTGGGCGAAGCGCACCACCACAGACAAGACTTGGCATTTTGGAACCGGATATTGGACGCGCGCCAATCCAGAAATGTGTTTGATGGGAACAACAGGCAATCCAAAGCGCCTGAACCGAAATGTGCGCCAACTTGTTATCGAACCCGCGCGGGAACATTCGCGCAAACCAGACCGCATCAACACCGATATTGAACGCTTGGTTGGTGGACCTTATCTGGAATTATTCTCACGCCAAAACAGGCCCGGCTGGGATGCTTGGGGAAACGAGACGGGGAAATTTAACGGAGGAGAGGAATCGTGAGCGACGCCGAACAATACCAACCAGAGCCAGAAGAACAGCCCGAAGAGATGCCGGCCAATATAGAGGCAGAAATGGGGCTGCTCGGCACGATAATGAACCAGAACGAGGTTTATGATCAGATTTGCGACATCGTGAAGGCAGAGCATTTTGCTTATCCAGAACACGCCCGGATATTCGAGGTCTGCACTGATCTGATCAACAGCGATCGCTCCGCCGACGTGGTTGCGGTGGGCCACAAATTGAAGCCCGAGGACGGAGTCGATGGTGAGCTTTTGGCCGCTATTTTTGGCAGCTTCGCTGGCCCGGTCCATGCGCGGGGATATGCTGCGGTTATCCGAGATCTGTTTTTAAGGCGCAGCCTGATAACGTTGGGCCGCGATATAGAGGCCTCGGCACACGAAGAACAGGACGGGGTCCAGATTGTCGAAGAAGCTGAACGACACCTTTCTGAACTGGTAGGCGACAGCGCCACGGAAAATACCAAGACCCGGAGCGAATTAACCACCCAGACCCTGACCGTCCTTGAGCGCAAATACAACGACCCCCACAAATTGACGGGCCTATCCACCGGCATCGCCAGCCTGGATCGGGTAATAATGGGGTTGGAAGCGCCTGATTTAATTATATTGGACGGACGTCCGGCTATGGGCAAAACGGCTCTTGCCCAGCTTATTGCCAAATACAACGCCAAGAAATTCGAGGAAACAGACGGGGAAGAGGGAGCGCCGGTGGGCTTCTTTTCCTTGGAGATGTCTGCGGACCAGATAAATATGCGGCTTATTGCCGACGAGGCAAATATCCCGATTGGCACCCTGCGATCTGGCCTATACGACAAAATGAACCGCGTTGCGGAATGGAACAAGGTAGTCGAGCATGGTCAGAGGTTGGCCACGTATCCACTTTACATCGACGACAGGGGCGGAGCTTCCGCCATGGCCATCAGAGCGCGCGCACGGCGCATGAAACGCCGCCACGGGCTTGGTCTGGTGGTTGTCGACCAACTGAGCCATATCGTGTACGACCCCCGCTTGCAGCGCGTTCAGGCGCTGGGGCAGATAACCAAAGATATGAAGATGATGGCGAAAGAACTTGAGGTTCCGGTGGTGTTGCTGCACCAGTTAAGCCGCGCGGTTGAAATGCGGGATGATAAGCGCCCCCTGCTTTCAGACCTTCGGGACAGCGGAGAAATTGAACAGGACGCCGATTTGGTGTTGTTTGCCTTCAGGGAGCAATATTATTTGGAAAGGTCGGAACCGGCCCAACACGCCAATGAGACCATGGACGCCTTTGTTGGCCGCCAGGGGCTTTGGGCGGAGAGATTAAGACACGCCACCAATAAGGCCGAGATCATCGTCGCCAAGCAGCGTATGGGCGGTATAGGGCGGGCAAAGGCCTACTTTGAGGGCCAATATACGAGATTTGGCGATATAGACCAGAGACAGGATGAGATGCTTTGACTTCGAGAGCCGCCATGGCTTATAGTTCGAGAGCAGCAGGGATTTGCAAGTCCCGGCCAACCGCGTTTCCTTCCGCGAGGCCACGCTGCTCTCGATCCCCAACGGAAGGAAAGAAGGAATTACACAATGCGAGATTACGGTAAAATTGAATGCAAATTCTGGGGCTGGGCCAAGAAAACTAGGCTTTCAGACGAAGCCAAATTGATGGCGACCTATCTTCTGAGCGGCCCCCATTCCAACTCTGTTGGGTGTTACCCCCTGCCAGACGGCTATATCCAAGGAGATCTGAAATGGGAGCCGGAAACCATTTCCCGAACCATTTCAGAACTGTCTCGAAACCATTTCGTATACCGTTGCGAAGTGACCGAATACATATTGATCCCAGACCACCTGAACCACAACCCACCCGTTAATGGCAACATTGCCAAGGCCATGGCCAAGATAATATATTCCATTCCTGATGATTTCAGTTATTGGCCTGAATTGATTGAGACTTTAAAACCCTTTGCAGTACGGTTTGAAAAGGGTTTCATAAAGGGTTTGCCAAACGGTATGGCAACCCAGGAACAGGAACAAGAACAGGAACAGAATAATACCCCAGCCGAAGACGAGGCTGAAACTGCCCCCTTGCCTGACGAGGCGGCACCCGAGGTGCCTGATGAGGTAGATCCTTTGGAAATACCGGAAAGTCTACGCCGAGAGCCGAAACCGAAAGCCATCGACCTAATCGCGGCCTTCGATAAAATCAGGACCGAAGTCTTTGGCGAAAATATGGCGCGGCCTTGGCCCAATCAATCGGATCACACCACGGCCCAGCAATGGCTGGACAACGGCGCCACCGTCGAAATGGTGGAGGGTGTACTGCGCGGGGCGATGGCCGGGATGCAGGGGCGCAACGACGATCCGCCCGAACTGCTCAAGTTTTTCCAACGCTCGATCGCCGGGGCCATCAAGCAATCCAAGCAGCCGATGCCTGAAGGGTTCCCAGAACGCAAGGGCGGGCGCCAAGGACCAGTCGGCCTACACGCCGACGCCGAGACAAACCGATGGGCTGGGCTGGTTGCAGGATATTTCAAGGATGGCTTCTGGCCCGAAACGCACGGCCCGAACCCAGACCAGCCTGATTGTGACGCCCCCCAGGAATTGATCGAAAAACTCAGACCGAAGGAGAAGGCAGAATGAGTAAGATTGAGGAAGTGGCGGGGATTTTGGCCGCCCGCAATGGTGTGGATTATGGAAGCGCCGCGCCGCGCCTAAGACGGCAATTCGACAAAGACGCCTGCGCAGCCATCAAGGCGATGCTTGGCCCAACAGAGCAAATGCTAATCGATGCTGGGCGAATGGATAATTATATGGACGGCACAGGAACGGACGACGCCGACCATATTTATTGGTATGACGCTATGATAACTGCGGCATTGGTGGAAAAATAATGGATAGCCCCTCCGAAGAGGAGAAGGCGGCTGCGTATGCGGCGCGGGTGCCGCGCATCACCTTAAAACCTCCGTTCAGGCTGGTTGCGCCGGGGCGCACCGAACCGCTCCACCCGCAAGAACACACAATCTTGCTGGCGCTGATGCTTAGCAAATATAACAGCGCGGAACTTCTGGCTGAAATTCTCTGGCCGCATCCCGACGATATGCCAGACACCTGGAATGACGTGGTCTCGGTTCGCGTGTGTCATTTACGGCGGAAACTCAAGGATTTTGGCTGGGCCATCCCCACTTCCAACCGTCGTGGCTGGACTTTGGAGGAAAAATGAACAAAAAAACGGAGCCGCATTCCATCACACGCGCACGCGAACGGCTGGGCAAATCGTGGGGAGACAGCGATTTACGCCAAATCTCAGACCTGATTATGAACGGCAAAAGCGTTCTGAGGGCGACATGCCGCAGAAGGGGGACACAGGCCCATATTGTGCAGTATGATGGCGTGACTTTTACAGTAATTTTTGACCCTGAAAACACCAATATTGTCACATTCCTTGGGAATGATTTTAAATTATCCAAGGACCACAAGCACCGTCGCAAGAAGAGCAAATTACGAACCAAACACCGCGCCGGGCGGTCCCCGGCATTTGAAAACGGAGAAAACGAACATGGATAATACATCAGAAAATATACCACAGCGCGCCCAGACTGAACCCATTGCAGGCCATCAAGGCCTTGTGGCGAGCACGGCTGCCCAACTTAACGAAGCCAAGCGCGAAACCATCGCAAGCGAAATTATCAACCGCCTCAAGATCGTCAATGCGCGCCTTGAAAACATCACCGGCGGTTTCACGCGGGCTAACGGCGAAATCCAAGGCCACGTCCCGTCGGCTTGCGCCCAAGAAGACAAGAAACCCGGCGCCGCCAACATATCCCATGCGATGGGCATGGAACTGGACACCATCAACAACCAGCTCGATGAACTCCAGCACCAACTGGACCGCTTGAACGAATTTGTCTGACCCGGTATGGCTCCGGGCCTAAAAATCCGGGGCCATTTCTTGTTGCGCTACTCGCCAAAAGGGGTAGAATGGCTTTGTTGCTCGGGTAGGCTAACCGGGCAAGGCGTCCACCACGGACCCACAGCCGAGAGGCACCGGGGAAGGGAGCGGACGCATCGGGGTTCAATAAAAAGCATGGTGCGCCCATTTAGCGGTGGGAAACATAGGTAACAAAAAACCTCG
>DAOVVL010000013.1 GCA_030637205.1 Thalassospiraceae bacterium
CATTGCGTTGTTTGAACGCAGCGATCTGGCAAACGCCATCGGTCGCGAAGAAGCCGTCCATCTGGTGATAGAACCGGGTCGACTGGCCGAAGGATTTTTGAACGATGCGTCCAAGCTGGCGAAGGTGCTGGGCCAAAACGCAGATGGAACTGAAGAAATAAACGACGTAAGAGAGAATTAGGAAACCATGAGCGAAACCAAGGACAAGACCACTGGTGACGACGACAAGAAGCCGCTGCGCCTTTCGCGCCCCGGCAAGCTTGAGCTGAAAAAGACCGTCGAAACCGGACAGGTCAAACAAAGCTTCTCGCATGGTCGATCTAAAATGGTGACCGTTGAGGTGCGCAAGAAACGCACCTACGCACCCGATTCCGGCGGCAAGATGGCAGTGGTTAGCGATCATCCAGATCCGCTTACCGGCGGCGGCGCCCAGGCCGAAGTCGAAGCCATCGAAGCCCAGGATGATTCCAATCTTACCAAGCAGGAACGTGAAACCCGCGCCAAGGCGCTGGTTGATGCGCGCGAACGCGCCGAAGAAGAAGCCCGCCTGGTTGAAGAAGAAGCCGCGCGTCTGGCTGCCATGCCCGAGCCGGAACCCGAGCCAGAACCCGAGCCTGAGCCCGAACCCGAAGTTAAAGCCGAGGCCGAGGTCAAGGACAAGACCAAGGCACCAGAGGCAGACCCCAAGGCAGCACCGCCGGCAGAAGACGAAGCCCGCACCAAACGCAGCGCATCCAAGCGCAAGGAAAAAGAAGACAGCCGCAAAACCCCGTCACGCCCACGTGGCGAAAAGCGCAGGCGTTCCGGCAAGCTGACCATTTCGTCGGCCCTTTCCAATGGTGATGGCGAAGAACGCCAGCGATCTCTCGCCAGCGTTAAGCGTTCCCGCGAAAAAGAAAAACAGCAACAGCAACAAGCCCGCGCCGCCGGTAAGAAAATCGTACGCGCAGTTGTGGTGCCGGAAACGATCACGGTTCAGGAACTGGCCAACCGTATGGCGGAACGTGGCGTGGATGTTATCCGCGAACTGATGAAGCTGGGCGTGATGGCAACGATCAATCAGTTAATTGATGCCGATACCGCCGAATTGGTCGTGACCGAATTTGGTCATACCATCCAGCGCGTCACCGAAGGCGACGTGGAACTGGGTTTGGGCGGCGGTGTTGATGAAGATGCAAACCTCACGTCACGCGCACCCGTCGTGACCGTCATGGGCCATGTCGATCATGGTAAAACGTCTTTGCTTGACGCACTTCGCGCCACCGATATCGCCAGCGGCGAAGCCGGCGGCATCACCCAGCACATCGGCGCCTATCAGGTGAAGATGGCATCGGGCGACAGGATTACCTTTATTGATACGCCGGGCCACGCCGCCTTTACCGATATGCGCGCCCGTGGCGCACGGGTCACCGATATCGTGGTTTTGGTGGTGGCAGCCGATGACAGCGTTATGCCCCAGACCATCGAGGCCATCCATCATGCCAAGGCCGCCGAAGTGCCGATCATTGTCGCCATCAACAAATGCGACAAACCCGATGCCGATGCCACCCGTGTTCGCACCGAACTGCTGCAACACGAAGTGGTGGTCGAAGAAATGGGCGGCGATGTATTGACGGTCGAAGTATCCGCCAAGGAACGCACGGGCCTTGATAAGCTTGAAGAAGCCATCTTGCTGCAGGCCGAACTTCTGGACCTTAAGGCTAATCCCGCTCGTGTCGCCGAGGGCGTCGTGATCGAAGCCAAGGTGGTGCAGGGTCGCGGCTCTGTGGCCACCGTTCTGGTACAGCACGGCACACTTCGTCTGGGCGACATTTTTGTTGCCGGTGGCGAATGGGGCCGGGTGCGCGCGCTGATCGATGATCATGGCAACAATGTCGAAACGGTTGAACCGGGAACCCCGGTAGAAATTCTGGGCCTTAACGGCACACCTGATGCCGGTGACGAAGTGGTGGTGGTTGAAGATGAAACCCGCGCCCGCGAAGTTACCGAATATCGCCAGCACAAAAAACGCGAACTGAAAACCGCATCCACCGCACGCGGCACGCTGGAACAGATGTTTGAGCGTATTCAGGAAGGCGTCGCACAGGAATTGCCGGTTGTGATCAAGGCCGATGTGCATGGATCGCTTGAAGCCATTCAGGCGGCTTTCAGCAAACTTGCGACCGACGAAGTTAAGGCGCGCGTATTGCACGGTGCGGTTGGTGGTATTAACGAATCAGACGTTGTCCTGGCGCAAGCATCTGGCGGATTTATCATCGGCTTTAACGTTCGCGCCAATGCGCAGGCCCGCGATCTTGCCAAACGCGACGGCGTGGACATTCGCTATTATTCGATCATCTACGATGTGACCGATGACATGCACAAGGCGCTTTCAGGAATGTTGGCGCCGACCATTAAGGAAAACCTGTTGGGCTACGCACAAATCCGCGAAGTCTTCGCAGTTTCCAAAGTCGGCAAGGTCGCCGGTTGCATGGTCACCGAAGGCATGGTCCGTCGTGGTGCCAAGGTGCGTTTGGTGCGCGACGATGTGGTGATCCACGAAGGCGATCTTTCGCAGCTCAAGCGTTTCAAAGACGATGCCAAGGAAGTTAAGGAAGGCATGGAATGCGGCATGTCGTTTGCCAACTACGATGATATCAAAGAAGGCGACATGATCGAATGTTTTGAAATCGAAGAAGTGGCGCGCGAACTCTAGATCGCTTCGCTGCCCGATCTTTTTTAGGATTTCCAGATGAAAAGACGTGACGGAAAAACCCCGTCCCAACGCCAGCTCAGGGTTGGCGAAGAAGTGCGTCATGCCTTGGCGTGGTTGCTGGAACGCGGTGAAATGCGCGACCCGGCTTTTGGCGGAAATCCGTTGACCGTGACCGAAGTTCGCATCAGCCCCGATCTGAAAAATGCCACCTGTTTTGTGACGCCCTTGGGTGGCGGTGGCGAAGAAGAAATTGCCCATGTGTTGGAAGCCCTTGAGCGGGCCAAGGGCTTTTTGCGCCATGAGCTTGCAGAACGACTGAACCTGAAGTATGCGCCCAAGCTTTCGTTCGCGTTTGATCATTCGTTTGATGAAGCCGGGCACATCGACAAGCTGCTGCATTCAGATCAGGTCGCGCGCGATATCGCTGCCCCGGATGGCGAAGAAGACGCTTAAAGCCAGGGTGCGGCTTGAAGGAAAAATTCAATGGCACGCAAAAAAAAGGGCAACCCGGTTCACGGCTGGGTCGTGATCGACAAGCCCTTGGGGCTGTCGTCATCGCAAACTGTCGGCAAGGTGCGCAAATTGTTCGACGCACAAAAGGCCGGCCACGGCGGCACACTTGATCCGCTGGCAACCGGGGTGCTGCCCATAGCCCTTGGCGAAGCGACCAAAACCGTCTCCTTTGTCATGGATGGGGCCAAGACCTATCAGTTCACCGTGCGCTGGGGCCAGGCCACCACCACGGATGACGCCGAAGGCGACGTGGTTGAAACGTCTGATAAACGCCCAGATGCAGCCCAGATCGAAGCCGCGTTGCCGCGCCTGACGGGCCTGATTGAACAGGTGCCGCCGGTCTATAGCGCCATCAAAATCGATGGCCAGCGCGCTTATAAGCTGGCGCGCGACGGCGAAGACGTGCAAATGAAGTCGCGGCCCGCGCAAATTGATGAATTTCGCCTGCTGGGCACGCCCGATCCGGACCATGCGCGTTTTGAGGTCATATGCCAAAAAGGCACTTATATCAGGGCCTTAGGCCGTGATCTGGCGATCTTATTGGGCACCGTGGGCCATGTATCTGCGCTCCGGCGCACCCGCACCGGACCCTTTGGTGAAAATGATGCGATTTCGCTGGATTCTCTAGAGGCGCTGGGGCATATTGCGCGTCTCGAAACCGGGCTCCTTCCCATCCGGACCGCGCTGGACGACATCCCGGCGCTGGCCCTCACGGAAACAGAGGCCGGTCTCATGCGTCAGGGTGGATTTGTGGCCCTGCTGCCGGTGATGCACCGCCACGCGGACCTAAAGGTCCAACAAGGCGAAACGGTGCTGGCCCTGGTCGCAGACAAGCCGGTTGCCCTGGCCCGGATTACAGGCGCTGAATTGCGCCCGGTCCGCGTTCTTAACCTCTAATTTACAGGAGTACACGATGTCGATTACTGCTGAGCGCAAGCAAGTGCTTATTGGCGAATACGCCACCACCAAAGGTGATACCGGTTCCCCCGAAGTCCAGGTCGCGATCCTCACCGAACGCATCAACAACCTGACTGATCACCTGAAAACCCACAAAAAAGACCACCATTCCCGCCGGGGACTGTTGATCATGGTCGGCCAGCGCCGTCGTCTTCTCGATTATGTGAAGAAGATCGAAACCAAGCGCTATGCAGACCTGATCCAGCGTCTCGGCCTGCGCCGTTAAGGTGCATGTTTGAGCGGTTTCCGGAATTCGCTGGAACCGTTCAATAGCCGTTTGTGATCCTCGCTTGAAATGGGTGCCAACCGTGGAACCTGAATTTTGGGCTTTTGATCACAAGGGGCCGCTTCGCAAACGAAGGGTCGTTTGCAGGCGTGGTAGGAAAAGTCGGTAGGCATAGAGTTTAAGAGACCTGCCGCATTTGTCTGAAAGAAGATGATAGATATGTTTAAAGAATCCAGAGTAGAAATCGAATGGGGCGGACGTCCGCTCATTCTTGAAACCGGCAAGATTGCCCGCCAGGCTTCCGGCGCCGTGTTGGCGACCTATGGCGGCACCAAGGTGCTTTGCACCGTTGTTGCAGAAACCAAAGAACGTCCGGGAATTGATTTTTTCCCGCTCGCCGTTCATTACCTCGAAAAAACCTATGCCGCCGGTAAAATTCCGGGCGGCTTTTTCAAACGCGAAGCGCGCCCGTCTGAAAACGAAACGCTGACCTCGCGCCTGATCGATCGTCCGATCCGTCCGCTGTTTGCCAAAGGCTTCAAAAATGAAGTTCAGGTGATCTGTACCGTGGTTGCCCACGATATGGAAAACAACCCCGACATGGTTGCCATGATCGGCACCTCGGCAGCACTTACCATTTCCGGCGCGCCCTTCATGGGCCCGATTGCCGGTGCGCGTATTGGCCAGATCGACGGCGAATTTGTGCTCAACCCGCAGCTTGATGAAATGCCCAACTCCAACCTTGATTTGATTGTTGCCGGCACCACCGAAGGCGTGCTGATGGTTGAATCCGAAGCCCAGGAACTGGACGAAGAAACCATGCTGAAGGCGGTTATGTTTGGCCACACCAGCTTCCAGCCGGTGATCGGCGCCATTATCAAGCTGGCCGAACAGTGTGCCAAGGAACCGATGGACATGCCGTCGGAACCCGAAGGCAAGGCCGAGCTGGCTGCCAAGGTCCGTGAACTGGCCGAAGCAGGCATGCGCGACGCTTACAAGATCACCGATAAGCTTGAACGCCAGAACGCCGTCGGTGCTGCCAAGGCAGCCGCAAGCGAAGTCATTTCTGAAGAATTCAATTCAGAACTGGTGGACAAGGTTCTTGGCGATGCATTCAAGAAGCTGGAATCCGATATTGTCCGCAAAGACATCATCAAGACCGGCATGCGTATCGATGGCCGCGACACCAAAACGGTTCGTCCCATCGTTTCAGAAGTTGGCGTACTGCCCCAGGCTCATGGCTCGGCGTTGTTCACCCGTGGCGAAACCCAGGCGCTGGCAGTTGCCACACTGGGCACCGGTTCGGATGAACAGATCATCGATTCATTGTCCGGCAGTTACCGCGAACACTTCCTTCTGCACTACAACTTCCCTCCGTACTCGGTTGGTGAAGCAGGTCGCTTTGGTTTCACCGGGCGTCGCGAAGTTGGTCACGGTAAACTTGCATGGCGTGCCGTGCACCCGTTGCTGCCGACCAAGGAAGAATTCCCCTACACCATCCGCGTGGTTAGTGAAATCACCGAATCCAACGGCTCATCTTCGATGGCGTCCGTTTGCGGCGCTTCACTGGCGCTGATGGATGCGGGCGTTCCGCTGAAACGCCCCGTGGCCGGTATTGCCATGGGCCTGATCAAGGACGACGAAGGCGTTGCCATCCTGTCCGATATTCTGGGCGATGAAGATCACCTGGGCGATATGGACTTCAAGGTTGCCGGTACCAGCGAAGGCATCACGTCTTTGCAGATGGACATCAAGATCACGTCCATCACCGAAGACATCATGAAGACCGCGATGGAGCAGGCCAAGGAAGGCCGTCTGCACATCCTTGCTGAAATGGCTGCCGCCATTACCAGTGGACGTGAAGAGGTTGCTGCGACTGCACCGCGGATCGAAACCTTTATGATCAACAAAGACAAAATCCGCGACGTGATCGGTGCAGGCGGTAAGGTTATTCGCGAAATTTGCGAAACCACCGGCGCCAAAATCGATCTCGACGACGACGGAACCGTCAAGGTTGCCGCAGTCGATGAGACGGCCATGCAGGCTGCCATCGATTGGGTCAAGTCGATCACGGCAGAACCCGAAGTCGGCACCATCTACAACGGTAAAGTTGTGAAGGTGATGGACTTTGGCGCATTCGTGAACTTCATGGGACCGCGCGACGGCCTGGTGCACATCAGTGAACTGGCCCCCCAGCGTGTGGGTCAGGTAAGCGACATCGTCAAAGACGGCGACGAGGTCAAGGTCAAGCTGATTGGCATTGATGATCGCGGCAAAATGAAGCTGTCGATGAAGGTGGTTGACCAGGAAACTGGCGAAGAAATCACCAGCGACGCAAAGGCTGCCAGCTAACGAAATTAAAACGGGGCGGTCTTTTATGATCGCCCCGTTTGATTTTGGTCAAAGCAACCGAGCCAGAAAATCGGCAACTTGCTACGTCTGTTGAGGAATGCTCGTGAAATCACTTAATAAATTAAACATTTCAGGTAAAGAAGTCCTGCCGCTGGTTGAAGGCGGCAAGGGCGTTGCCGTTTCCAATGGCCTGACTGCTGGTTCATGGGCCAAGGCCGGGGGCGTGGGCACGTTTTCATGTGTGAACCCAGACTCATACGATGCTGACGGCAATGCGATCCCGCAAATTTATCACGGCAAAACACGGCGCGAACGCTTTCGCGAACTGAAAGATTACGCCATTCAAGGCGGCATCGAGCAGGCGCGCATCGCCAATAAAACCGCAGGCGGCAATGGGCGCATCCACATGAACGTCTTGTGGGAAGCCGGCGGCACGGTCGAAATTCTGCATGGTGTGCTGTCTGAAACCAAGGGCCTGATCCACGGTGTCACCTGTGGTGCCGGTATGCCCTATGGCGTGGCCGAAATCGTTGCGGGCTACGAAGTTTTTTATCATCCCATCGTTTCATCGGCACGTGCGTTCAACGCGCTGTGGAAACGGTCGTACAAAAAAATTCCCGAATGGCTGGGCGGCGTGGTCTATGAAGACCCGTGGCTGGCCGGTGGCCATAACGGCCTTTCCAATGTCGAAGACCCGGAAGTTCCGCAAGCGCCTTATGAGCGCGTCGCGGAACTGCGCAAGATCATGCGCGCGAACGGGCTGGACGACACGCCGATTATCATGGCCGGTGGCGTGTGGTATTTGCGCGATTGGCAAGACTGGCTCGATAACGACGAGCTGGGCCCCATTGCATTTCAGTTTGGCACTCGTCCGTTGCTGACCAAGGAAAGCCCGATTTCAAACGCGTGGAAAGCGCGGTTGATGTCGTTGCAAGACGGCGACATCTTGCTGCAACGTTTCAGTCCCACCGGTTTTTATTCGTCAGCCGTGAAAAATGACATGTTAAACGAATTGCAGGCGCGTACCGACCACCAGGTTGAATACCGCGCCAAGCCAGAGGACGAATTTTCAACAGAACTGAAACTGGGCCCGCGCGGCCGTCCGGTGTATTTGCGCGAACTTGACCTTGCCACCGCCGAAGGCTTCATTGCCAACGGCCTTACTGAGGGTATGAAAACGCCTGATAGCACGCTGATGTTCGTTTCATCTGAAACGTCACAGCAAATTCTGGCAGATCAGACCGGGTGCATGTGCTGCCTTTCGCAGTGCCGTTTTTCCAACTGGGCCGACAACGAAGAAGGCACCACCGGGCGTCGTGCCGATCCGCGTTCGTTTTGTATTCAAAAGGCGTTGCAGTCCATCGCACATACCGAAGACATTCAAAGCGGCCTGATGTTTTCCGGGCACAACGGCTACATGTTTGGCCAAGACCCGTTTTATTCCAACGGCTTCATCCCTACCGTGGAAGAACTGGTGGCGCGAATTATCACGGGTGATTAGGTTTAATATACAACCATAAATAACCGCATAAAGCGTGGGGAAATAATTTTTGCCAACAAATTCAAGGTGTGTTTAACTTATCCCATAATTAGACTAATTAAGCGCCACTAGGCACCAGAGCTTCCGGGGGGAATGTTTTGGATTGGCGTCAGCCGGGCAGAAATCGTTAAAAAACGAACTGCCTTAATGTCCCCCTTGCTAAGGAATACACAAATGAGACCCTATTCTCAGGTACTAGATCAGCTCAGAAATGCCGGCCTCAGGCCAACTCGTCAGCGTCTGGCCCTTGCCAAGTTGCTGTTTGAAAATGCACCGCGTCACGTCACCGCCGAAGGCCTTCATGGGGAAGCCCAACGCGCCCAGGTTCGCGTTTCGCTGGCCACCGTTTACAACACCCTGCACCAGTTCACCGAAGCAGGCCTGTTGAAGGAAGTGGTGATCGATGCCAATCGTTCGCATTTTGATACCACCACCACGGAACACGGCCACTTCTTCTTTGAAGACGAATCCCGCCTTCAGGATATTCCCGATGGCCAGGTCGAATTGGTCAGCCTTCCGGACCTTCCCGAAGGAACGACGGTTAAAAGCATTGATGTGGTGGTTCGCCTCAACAATTCCTGATTACAGCCGGACCTCCCCGTTTCCCTATTATCAATAGGTTATAAATTTAATTTAGAACTATTCCAGTTTATGGTTGACCTTTGGTTTGAGGGTCACTATGAATCCGGGAACAAATCATGCGGCCAGCCTTTGGTTGGCTGGGCCCCATAAAAAATCGTTTTTCACATACATCAGTTTAAGGGAGACAAGCCATGAGCTTGAAAAACAGCAAGACCGAAGGAAATCTAAAAGACGCATTCGCCGGCGAAAGCCAGGCCAACCGCCGTTACCTCTATTTCGCCCAGAAGGCGGATATTGAAGGCTACAACGATATCGCCACCGTGTTCCGTTCCACCGCAGAAGGTGAAACCGGCCACGCCCATGGCCATCTGGAATTCCTCGAAGAATGTGGCGACCCCGCCACCGGTCTTCCCATCGGCCCCACCGGCGACAACCTGAAAGCATCCATCGAAGGCGAAACCCACGAATACACCGACATGTATCCGGGCATGGCCAAAACCGCACGTGAAGAAGGTTTTGATGAAATTGCTGACTGGTTTGAAACCCTTGCGAAAGCTGAAAAATCCCACGCCGGTCGCTTCCAGAAAGCGTTCGACACGCTGGATTGATCCTTTCGGTTACTAACGAGTACGATACGGGGGGTCTTGAAAAAGGCTCCCCGTATTTATTTTAAGGCCCGTTGGCCTAGTATTAAGCCGATCTGTTTCAAGGATTTACATCATGCGCGAAGGTAGTCTCGACGCCCCTACCCGCCACCCCATTGCGTGGCGGGATGCCGATTTTTATGATGGGGAAAAGCTCGACGCTGAACTTCGGCGCGTATTTGATATCTGTCACGGTTGCCGGCGCTGTTTCAATTTGTGCGACAGCATGCCAAGCCTGTTTGACCTGATCGACGAGTCAGACACCGGCGAGCTCGACAGCGTGGATTCCAAGGACTTCAAGCCGATCATTGATGCCTGCACGCTGTGTGATATGTGTTTTTTAACCAAGTGTCCGTACGTGCCACCGCACGAGTTCAACCTCGATTTTCCGCACCTGATGCTGCGTGCCCGCGCCCAGCAACTCAAAAATCGCAAGAACGACAAAAAAGCCAACCGCCTGACACAAATGGATTTGAACGGGCCTTTGGCCATTCGTTATTCAGGCATTGCCAACTGGGCTTCCAAGCGCGGCAATGGCCTGACCCGCCCGCTCCTGGAATCTGTGGCCGGTATCGCCAAAGACGCGGCCCTGCCTGAATTTGCCAAACAGAGCTGTCGTGAACAAGCCGCCGCTAGGCCGGTTGAAGTGAACCAAAAAGCCCCCGGCTTTGGGCGCAAGGCCGTGATATACGCATCGTGTTTTGGCGAATACAACGCGCCCGAAATTGTGCTGGCGACGCGCGACGTGCTGGCCAAAAACGGCGTCGAAACCGAGATCGTATACCCCGAATGCTGTGGCATGCCGCAACTGGAACAAGGCGACCTCGCGCGCGTGGCGTTCAAGGCCAAAGCCATATCACAGTCGTTGGCTTCGTGGATTGAAAAGGGCTATGACGTGGTGGTGCCGGTCGCCAGTTGTGCGCTGATGCTGAAATTTGAATGGCCGCTTATTGAGCCCGAAGATGGCCACGTAAAAGCCCTAAGCGAAGCCACGTTCGACGCCACCGAATACGTCGTCGATCTGGCGAAAAGCACCGGCCTTTGCGATGGCATGTCGGCCGTTGACGGCGGCGTCACGGCGCATATTTCATGCCATTCACGGGCCCAGAACATGGGCCGCAAGGCGCAGGAATTACTGGCACTGATCCCCGACATGAACGCGACCATCATTGAACGCTGTTCTGGTCACGGCGGAACTTGGGGCGTGATGAAAAACAACTTTGAGGTCGGCATGAAAGTCGGCGGCCCGGTTTTTCGCGACGCCGCCAAGGCCGGATCAAAATACGTGGTGTCGGAATGCCCGCTGGCGCGTGACCAGATCACACAAGGACTAGAACGCAAGGACGCGCCCATGGAGGAAGAAACATTGGCGCTTCGCCATCCGATCCAGATCATGGCGCTGGCTTACGGTCTTTGAGATCAGCAAAAGGAAATTATTGATGCCACGTGAAACCCACCAGATTGTCCGCGAAGATATTCTTGCCCCGGAAGTTTACGCCACTGAGCGCAAACAGCGGCGCACCGCGGTAACGCAAATGAAAAAAAATCGTCGCGTGCATATTGGCCCCGATGCCACGGCGTATTTTGAAAACTTTGACACCATGGTCCATCAGATCCACGAAATGCTGCACATCGAAAAAGGCGGCGAAGCCCAGATCGAAGACGAACTGAACGCCTACGCAACCATGGTTCCCAAAGGGCGTGAGTTAGTAGCGACGTTGATGTTTGAAATTGATGAACCGGTTCGGCGGGCAAAGTTCCTGGCCGGCCTCGGCGGGGTCGAAGAAACCGTCAGCCTGGAATTTGGCGCAGAAAAAATCTTGGGTATTCCCGAAGCCGACATCGATCGCACCACCGCAGACGGCAAGGCATCATCCATCCAGTTTTTGCACTTCCCTTTTTCTGATGCGCAGGCGCAAAGCTTCAAGGACGCAGGCGCAGACGTGGTGTTGGCCGTGGGCCATGAAAAATACGCCCACATGGCCAAACTTTCAGCAGAAGTGCAGGCCGCACTGGCCGCAGACCTCGCTTAAGCGCGATTTTGCGACCCATCGGTAAGCTGTTTATTTCATTCACTTTTTTGGCTTAGCACCGCTTTTGGAACGAAACTCGTTTCGAATAAGAAATTATTGTGAAAGCGCGATGTTTGGCGCCGGGTTTTTGCGGGCTCAGACTCGTGCGCGCCCCCGCGCAGGCGCAGCTTGGCAAAATCGCGGCGGAACGTGCGCTTGGGCAACCGCTAAGGGGCGGCTTCAAAGCAAGTGTGATTTCAGTGGGTTAGAGCTTGATATAAGAAAGTCTGATGATGGAATTTCGGATCATCACAAAACCTACTTGATGGTCTCACCATCCAAAACGCCCCAGAAATCAGTGCGTTGCAGCCATCCTTCAAAACCGTCGGCGACCACGCGACACCAGCCGGATTGTTCGGGACAGGCGCGCAATTCACCCACCACGCCGCTATCGGCGCGGGCAATTTCGGCACTTTCAGGCGCGGGTTGGGCGCGGATCGATACCGGGCCTTCGGTGATGATAAAAGCCCGCTTGCCCGCCAACATACTTTGGTGGACCCAGCCCTGCGCCCCCTCCCAATCGCGAACCTTGCGCCAGGTTTTGTGTTCGGCAACGATCTCCAGCGGCAGGCCGGCCAGACGGTAGACCCATTCAACCGGGTGCTGCATTCCAGGTCCGGTGCGCATGTTGACCTCGATGCCGCGTATGCTGACGAACCGGGGCAGGGCCAACCCGGACGCCGATGGGTTCTGGGCCCGGGCCACATCAGCGCCGCTCAGCTGAACTGCCAGTACAAGCCCAATGATGGCGAAGATTTTTTTCATGAAGTTGGCCAGCCGTTAAATCAGATGTGCGAATCGCTCTTGCGTGGGCTTCATTAGGCGCAATTCCTACCCGGTCGGTCAAGTTCAGGTGTCGGGCTTCACGCGATTGCGCCAAAAAGCCCTGCGCTGGACAGCTTGGGGCATTGCTGGTACGCCTTTTTAAGTCCAACGGTGCCCCAATGTAGAAAGGCGTCATCTGTTATCAACATGACTGCTAAAAAACCAAAAATCGTCGTCACCCGAAAACTTCCCGACAGCGTTGAAACGCGCATGATGGAATTGTTTGATGTCGAGCTGAACCTTTCCGACGAACCCATGGATACGGCCCAGCTGCAAGCGGCGGTTAAAACGTGTGACGTGTTGGTGCCAACGGTTACCGACCAGATCAGTGCCGAGGTGTTGTCAGAAAAGGGCAAAAACTTTCGCATGATTGCCAACTATGGTGCCGGTGTGGATCACATTGATTTAAGCGCAGCCCGCGAACTTGGGATTGTGGTGACCAATACGCCTGATGTGTTAACTGAAGATACCGCCGACATGACCATGGCGTTAATTCTGGCCGTGCCCAGGCGCCTGGTCGAAGGCGAAAAAGCGTTGCGACAGGGTAAGTGGAACGGCTGGTCACCAACCTGGATGAACGGCCACCGCATTCATGGCAAACGTCTGGGCATTATCGGCATGGGCCGCATCGGCTGCGCGGTTGCCAAACGGGCACGCGGGTTCGGGCTTTCGGTGCATTATCACAATCGCAACCCGGTGCACCCCGAAGTCGCCGCTGAGCTGGAAGCAACCTACTGGGAAAGCCTGGATCAGATGCTGGCGCGCATGGACATCATTTCCATTAACTGCCCGCACACGCCCGCGACCTATCACCTGCTTTCGGCAAGACGCTTGAAGCTTTTGCAAAAACACGCATACATCGTGAACACCGCGCGCGGTGAAATGATTGATGAAAAAACCTTGATTAAAATGCTCAAAGCCAAGGAACTGGCGGGCGCGGGGCTGGACGTTTTTGAAAACGAGCCGGAAATAAATCCAAAGTTTCTGGAACTTGATAACGTGACCCTGTTGCCGCACATGGGATCGGCAACCATCGAAGGGCGCATGGCCATGGGTGAAAAGGTGCTGATTTCCATCAAGGCATTTATCGACGGCAACCCGCCGCCCGATCGGGTGCTGGGCGATCTGTAAAGCGATCCCAAAAATCAGATAAACAGCATGGTGCCGTCTTTGGACGCGTCATTGATAAACGTGACCACGCCGCCCTGTTCCAGCTTGATATCATCGCGCAACTGGCTGCGTTCAATGCCATACGCTTTCAGGCCCATTTCACAAACCATGAAACGCACTTCCATTTCCCTGCACGCTTCAAGCAGGGTTTCAAAATCAGCGACCCCGCGACGGATAAATTCTGCGTCCATGGTTTTGCCGTCCTTGAACGGTTCGGGAGCCGGTTGGGTTTTCCAGCCGTCCTTGCCCACAAGTGCGCGCGCGCCTTCCATGGTGAAAAAAAGTGTTACCGGTGTGCCGATAGCAGCAGCCCCCGATGCCATCACCAGCGCGTAATGCACCTTGTCAAAATCGCCACTGAAGACGATCAGCGATAATTTATCTGGGCGGTCTTCGTTTAAGCCTTCACCCATCTTTGGCCTCACTGTCTTTGGTTTGATGAACGCTGAGATCAGTTATGGTGGGTTTGTCACCACACAGCGGGCAACCCGGATCGCGCTTGATCTTGATGCGCCTGAATTCAACTTCCAGCGCATCATAAACCAACAGATGGCCCGAAAGGCTTTCGCCGATGTCGAGGATTTCTTTCAAAACTTCCGTTGCCTGCAAAGACCCAACGGTGCCGCACAGCGCGCCCAGCACACCCGCTTCGGAACACGACGGGATCTGGCCGGGCGGCGGCGGTTCGCGAAACAGGCACCGATAACAAGGGCC